>CAJWXP010000020.1 GCA_913049785.1 uncultured Dehalococcoidia bacterium
CCTCGCTCTGTTGGCTCTGCTCTCTAAACTGCCGCATGTCGTCCTCGGCTTTCTTTCCGCCCAGAAATACCATAGGCCCCCTGTCGATCAAGCGCATACCAGTGATCTCACGATAGAACTCCCCGGTTCCCTGTCGGCGACGTTCCCTGAGCTCCAGGGTCTCTGCCAAGACCGAACGGATGTCATCCGCGTCTGTCCATGAGGCCTTGTACGCTACGCGTCCAGTGTGGTCTACAATCCAGCTCATGTTAGCGACGCCACCGTACATGCGGTGTACTTCGCCGGAGAGGGAGTCCACCAGGATGGGGCGAGACTGCCCGAGGTCTCGAAGCATCTTGGCCTGCTTCACCTTCTGCTTATAGGAGGTGTGATGGGGGATGAGCTCACCGGGGTGGGCCTCCCTGCCGTAGACGAACAGGAAATGCACTTGGTCCGTGAACTCCTTTGCCAGCGCCTCCATGTGCGGAACCTCCGCAACGCAGGGCGGTCAGGTGATGCTGCCGAACTCTATCATCACCGGCTTTCCACGGAGGGATGACAGCGCCACTTCACCGCCCCCAAGGATTGGTAGTGTAAAATCAGGTGCTGGGTCTCCCGCCTTTACCACATCCTTTTGAAAATAAGCCCGTTCTTTCCAAGTCATGACCCAGTCAATGTAGTTGTACGGCCTGCCTAGAAACTCGGTCTCCTTGGACACGATGTCTACCATGCGTCAACTCCTTTCAGCGCCATGCTCTTGAAAAGGGGCTTGCCACTATCCACGATGATATACCTAGTGGCCAATTGAGGCACCTATGGCCTGTAGGTGTATCATCCGTGTGAGTCAGCATGCTTGAGGGGGGTACAAGATGGTTAAGGGAATACACCTAGACCGCATCATATTAGCAATGGGGAGGTAGTTGATGCCATTTGTCCCCAGATGTTGTTTGATACGGGTCAGGGCAAATTTGGAACTGGAAATTGTGATAGCCAATCGAAATTTTGGTCATTATCATGGTCTGATAGAAATTCCTCGAACAAAACATAGAATTCCTCAACAGAGTGGCCTACATTTGATTCAAATGAATCTCTCCATCCCAATTCTTCGTAGTCATCCCAATAATCAATTAGAATCGCATTTCCACCTCCGAGGTGGCTAGCAAATGCAGATGCCCAAAACCCCATTTCATAGGTAAGAACATGGCGGAATTTTGGATCAATTTCTGCTTGTTGCGCTTTGGTTTCATTCATCGAGATGGATAAACCTGGAACTTCCTTTCTGGCCCACTGTATAGCGTCCATACGCCATTTCAATGCATGTTCCCAGTCCACCCAACCGGCCTTCGCCGCTATAATATTTGCCGCGTATTCGGCGGACCCTTCGATCAGCCAGAGTGCTCCGCGATCGGCTTGAGGAACGCGCAGACGGTGTGCGGCTTGGTATGAATGGAAGTACTCATGGCTCAAAACCTTCCGGAAGTCACTTCGTTGGGAGGCTATATCATCGGTAGCGTATGTTGCCCACGATGGATATGAAGCTAAGATAATAAATCCAGAACTGTGACTAATGGTAGCGCCGGAAGCAGAGGCTCCCGTGCGGCCCGTTCTGCTTTGAAGCATCTTCTTGGTGAGATCCTTGCAATTTTCGGCTCTCGCATCTCCAAAATCTAAGCGGGACCGGCAGATGTCCCCCGCTAAGACGTCCAAATTGGAGATTTCACCGTTCCATAAGGCGATACCCAAGTAATCGTGAATACCCAACTCAGTAGTTAGGTCAGCTTTAGAGACGGTAAAGATGCTTGATGCCCACCCTAACGAGTCATGGATTTGTTCTAAGTATTCGTTCTCTACATCAGATGCTAGTACTTCTATACAAAATGCATTGTCCTGGGAAATCTTGAGGCAGTCATCGGAACCCAAAATGGTGCGTGCAGTAATCATTTTCCCGGGTTTTGGTATTGGGGCTGGCATGGGCAAAGGGGTAGGAGTCGGGTAAGGGGTAGGAGTCGGGTAAGGGGTAGGAGTCGGGTAAGGGGTAGGGGTTGCGATTTGAGCAACTGTGGTCACCACCAAGGCTTGGACTGTTGCATCAATATCCTCCGGCGGCTCAGAGGAACAGGCCACTCCCAAGGAGAGTACGAACGATAGCAGGAGCACCAGTCGGAGTTTCATGCGGGGATGATATACCTGCGGTCAATTGGGGCAGGCCATGGCTCTATGGGCAAGGTAGTCAACAGATTGGCTCTCCCACCCATAGATAACTTCTATTTGTTGACCACAGGTATATCATGATTGCCATTCAGCAGTGCAGTTGAAAGGTGAAAAACAATGTCTGAATTCATGGGACGCGAATATAACTACCATACTTGGACTCCTTCAGTAGGAGAATTCACTGCTCTAAAGGAAATGCCTCATGCAGGCGACCGTGCGCCAGATTTCACCCTTCCTGATTTAGAGGGTAAGCAAGTTCGATTATCAGAGTTGAAGGGTAAACCGGTAGTCATTGAGTTTGGTGCGATAACTTGACCTCCATGTGCGGCGGAGTTTCCGTCCATGGATGCACTAGCTATCGAGTATGCTAGTGAAGCCCATCATTTATTTATCTATACTCGCGAAACCCATCCTGAGAATTTCCGTGATGTTTATGAACCTTTCCAATCATACGAGGAAAAAATAAACCGGGCCAAAGAGCTCCGAGATCGTTTCCACTCTCCTCGTCGATTCCTGGTAGATGCATTGGAGGGGGATGTCCATAGGGCGTACAGCGGCGTACCAAATATGAGTTGGGTATTGGATCACACTGGCCGCATTGTCTTTAAAGGGAGCTGGACTAAGATTGCTGATGTTCGTTCAGGGCTTGAGCGAGCTCTCCAAATGAGGGAAATAAAAAAGGGGAACACGGTGATCATTCAATATTATCGAGAGGATATTGAATATACGGTCACCTCTCGGCCAATCGCCTCAAGCGATGAAGCAAATGCGCTCGCCCCAAATATTTCATAGTTCTCGAGGTCATAATTGAGCGTTGGTCGATGTATGAAACAGAACCGACGAGGTCAACGTTTGGTGCGGGAACTCGCCCCATAGTTCGGGTCGTCGACTGGACTCCCTGTCGAGGTTTATCAGGAGTCGGCCAATCATCTCATCGAAATTCGGCATAACGAGATGATATACTGGAGGTCAAGGCTCCCACGCACCCCGGGACTCCTGGGGCCTCTACGTCCCGAACGTAGCGCCGCAAACCAGGAACAGGACCAACCTTGTGCAAGTTTGGAATGTTGCCCTAATTCATCTAATTCGCAACCGATTGAGCTAGGCGTTTGAACGGAACCATTCCTATATTTAATGCCCATTCACGGTATTGCTTGACAAGCAACATGTCGTCTGCCCCACATTTTCTTTGTGCTACCTGCCCCTCATACAGACTTGCCCTCGCATTGCACGTTGGCAGTAGAATTACCTTCAAAAGAACTAGTTGGCTGGTACGATCTAAGCTGCGCAGAGGAAAGGCGGAGAAATGCTGACCACAGCTGAGAATCAACTGATGACCAGGGTGGGACCAGGGACGCCCATGGGTAACTTGCTCCGTCAGTACTGGGTCCCTGCGCTGCTTTCCTCAGAGATCGAAGCAGACGGCCCAGCGCGAAAGGTGAAGCTACTTGGTGAAGACCTGGTGGCCTTCCGCGTTACGTCAGGCAGCGTAGGCATGGTGGTACCGCACTGCCCGCACCGTGGCGCATCGCTGCACTTCGGTCGCAACGAACATGAAGGCCTGACTTGCGTCTACCACGGGTGGAAGTTCGATGTGAACGGCACATGCGTGGATATGCCCAACGAGCCCGAGGACAGTCAGTTCAAGGACAAGGTCACCGTAGCCTCATACCCGTGCAAAGAGCGCAACGGCATGATTTGGACGTACATGGGCCTTCGAGCAGACCCCCCACCCCTACCAACGTTCGAGTGGAATATGTCGCCTGACAATCCTCCGATCATCTGGCGGAACTTCAGAGCGTGTAACTGGATGCAGGCGTTGGAAGGCGACATCGATACCAGCCACATAAACTACCTCCACCGAAGCCTGAACGCCAAAGACCTCTCAACAGTGCCCGGGCGGGGTATGTCCAGCGCTGCAAGCCTCCAGGACCTTGCGCGCAAGGATGGGGCGCCTCGACTCGAGATAGAGGACATGCCCTTCGGTGTGATGTACTCCGCCATGCGCAGGATGGGGGATGGCATTGACTACCATCGCATTCACCCATTCCTTTTCCCCTTCCACACCATGATAGGAGGCGGGCTGGACAAGAACGGCGATCTGACTGCGTTCAACGGCAAGGTCTGGGTACCCGTGGATGACGAGCATACGCTGGTGCTGGAGTACCATTTCCGCCCTGGGAAGCCGTGGACGGATCAGGAACGTCAGCAGATGATGGAAGCCCGGAATCCCTGGGGTTTTGAAGATGACCGTGGTGAGCCGGGTGGCGGCTGGAAGAGCAAGGCCAACGCTGGCAACCAGTACTTCTGGGACTATGAGGTGCAACGGGAGAAACTGTATTTCGGTGTGCTGTCCAACCCGCTGCAGGACTCTGCGGTGCAGGAGTCGATGGGGGCCATCTACGATCGCTCAAATGAACACTTGGGTACGGCTGACGCCATGATCATTCGCGTGCGTAGAAGGTTGATTGAAGCAGCACGGGCTCTAGCAGAGGATGGTTCAATACCGCCGGGTGTGGACGAGCCTGAAGTGTATGCCATCAGGCCCGTGGGGGCACTGCTCCCTGAAGGCGCAGACTGGCTGAACGAGACCATGGGCAGGCGTGACGTGTTAGACCAGATCGATCTAGCTCGTTAGCTGCCCGGGATCAGGTTCTTCAGGACGCTCAAGAAACTGGGCTTGGCATCTTCCAGATTCAATGGCAGATGCAACCCGCACTCTGTCTTATCAAACCCTGACCATCTTCCTGCACGCATATCTTCTCCTGGTTGTACAGCCCGGGTGCAGTGAGTGCAACCGAGGCTGGGGTATCCCTGATCGTTCAGGGGGTTGTACCAGACATCGTTCCCTGCCAGGTACTCTCTGACTTGCTCTTCGTCCCAGTTTGCCAATGGGTTGATGTTCGCCACACCGTATTTATCGTCCCACTCAATGATGCCAATATCTCTCCTAGACGAACCCTGGTCGCGACGCAGTCTTGCGATCCACGCCTTATGACCACTCAATGCTTCTGCAGTTGGTGCGACCTTGCGGAGCTCGCAGCCGAGGTCCGGGTCGGTGGCCCAGAGCGCTTCGCCATACTTGGCAGCCTGTTCCTCCGGTGTCAGCGCCGATTTGAACGCGAGGGGCTGGAAGCCGTAGCCAAGCGCTACGACTTCCTTGAACGCATACGTCTCTGGGAATAGGAAGTCTGTGTCAGCGTAGAACACGGGCACGTCAGGGTTGATGTTGAGAGCCATATCCAGCAGCGCCATTCCGGAGACACCACCGAAGCTGCAGGCAAGCGTGATGTCCGGGCCGAACTCGTTCAGCGCCCATTCAACGATCTCTGTCGGGCTGTAGCTCTCAAACTCCTGGTTCTTATCCTCCAACGCCTCCGGGCTCCAAATCTCCCGTAACGTTGATTGTTCTACCTGTTGCACCTATGTCCCCTTTTTGTTTGTTTGATATTGCATAACAAAATCGCCCTGGCTGTCCGCCGGACGATTGGTGGTTCCTGAGATTTACCTTGAGTTACGCGTTACGCGTTAAGAACCTCCACCCCGGCGGATGCGGGCATACAACAACAGCAACAACAAATGCAGCGGCCAGACGTTTCTGCGTCTGACTTGATTACTTGTAGGCTGATGCTGCTCATTCCGTAGGGTTCTCTTTAGCTAATTAGAATTCCACGCTTGTGTTCACCCCACTGTCAACGAGGTTTACACCGCAAGCTTGAACACGAAGTTACTGAGGGCCATAATGGCGATAGGGCATAACCGAGTAAAGGACGTGTCATACAGTGCTGACCGTAGTCCAAGAACTTAATCGAGGTTTCAACGAACAGGTACTTCCTCGACTGCTTGAGGCATATCCCGTGGAGTTGGCTGGAGAGCTCAACTACTTCCTAGTCTTCTGGTGCCAAGCAGGCAAAGACAAACTGGTGCAAGGGCTGGGAGAGGACACGGTCAACGATATGCTGGCGATGGTGACCGAATACGGTATTGACCCCGACAAGTGTCATCTAGAGCAGGCCGACCTGGACGATGAAACGACCATTGATACCCCGCCAGACTGGTTCAAGCGTCGGGACTAGTCTAGTACTTCAAACTATTACCGGAATAAATCTTGCAAAGGCCATTAAAAACATTCCAACTATTTCCCAAGGAAAGGAACTTTCCCCTGGAACCGCTGGATCTCCACAAATCCCTGCGCGTCATCAGACCAATCAAATAGGACCGCTCCCACCACGCGTGTTGCATCTATGCCCACTACCAACTGCTGCACCGGGTACATCTTCCCGCCGTCCCACTGATTGGTAGCTACATTGGTGTCGGTGTCAGAAAAGTAGGCTCTCCCATTAGGGTGGGAGTGGTAGATAATTCTCGGCGGCTCATCGGTATCGATGCCCTCGTTGAATGCAATGACATCTGCAGCACTGAAGATGTATGCTCGCTCCTCGCCTCTTCCAGCCACCGTAGGGTGCGTCCCCTGCGACTGCACATTCTCGCACGGGTGTGCATGCGTGACATCAGCGCCGTTCTTGGGGCCCTCCAACCAACCACAGGCCTCCGCTGGGAAGGCATCGCGGGCATGAGCATACACATCATCGAGAATAGTCTGGGGGATTCCAATGGGCTTGGGCAGACCAGACATTAAAGGACTCCGTTAATCGATATCAGTTCAACCTATTAAACATAGGTGCTCTTGGGCGCTACTGCAAGGCTAGGCAGATAAGCAATATGACGTATCCTAACCTCCAATCCTCTGAGAACATGCTAACCTTGACTCTACCCTCGGCGAGGACACGGTCATCGTCAAGGCCGGCAGCAAGGAAACCATTGAGGCCCTGACGGTAGACGACGAAGTCATTGTGATATTCAAGGACGGAGAGCTTGTTGCAGTGCTGGTTAAGCCGTTACGACAGGGCCATCGGGACCGTCAGGGTCAGTTTCCACGGCTAGGCGATTCAGGTGACCAGGACGGCTCCCAGCCACGGCTGTTCAACCAGGGCCAAGGCCAGCAGCAGGGGCGCGGTGGGTTCCAGTTCCGTGGGCCACAGCTTCAGGGACAGTTTTCATTCCGTGGCAACACACCAAAGGCGTTTGGTAACCTTCAAGAGCGATTCAGTGAGTTACAGGAACGGTTTGGTCGGTTCCAGAGTGAGTCTGGTCAACGCTTCCGTGGCAACGCCCCCGAGATTTTTGGACATCTTTAGGAACGGTTTGGCGATCTGCAGGAGCGGTTTGGTCGGTTCCAGGATGAGACGCGGCAGCGCTTCCAGGGCGATGCACCTCGTCGTGGTGACCGCAGTGAGAACACAACCCCTGCTCCAAGCCAGGTGGAACCTGCGCCCGCTGGGAGCACAAACCTCTAAGCAATCTTATTCAGGTATTTAAAAGGGGGCAACTGAGTCGCCCCCTTTTTCGTCTGTAAACCCATAGTTGGAGAGTTGAATGGCGTGTATACTCAACAAAATATGTTGGCTATTGGTTAGAGAGTCGCCATGCAGCCTCTCAACGAAACACTGTCAAAGGGCGAGCTAGAATCCCTACTGACCACGCTCTGCGCCCAATACGGCTTCTCACCTGTGCCTAAGCTGGAATGGTCACGTAGGATGGTGAAGACGCTGGGCCTCGCCTACCCCAAAAGGAACGTGATTCGGCTGTCGGCATGGCTTAACCCTGAACAGGCCCAATCCACGTTACGTCACGAGCTTGCCCACATCGCTGCAGCAAAAGACGGCACCAAGCGTCCCCACGGGGCCCAGTGGCGTAAGTGGGCAGTGGAGTTAGGGGCTCCTCCAGTAAGGTCCTCACAGCGCGCCCCTGAGAATGCGCCCGCAAGGAGATCCACGCGTTCTGTGTGGGGACTCGAATGCCCAAAGTGTGGCCTACGTCTGGCCCGACAACGTGTTAAAAGTGGGTTGTACCACCGCGATTGCGGCCCAAAGGCTGGACGCCTTGTTCGTAGCTTCAGGGACACCGCTGACCACGTTTTCGCATGGGTTTTGCGGACCATCGACGAAACCAAAACAATGGAAGCCTCGTAGAGGTTGGAAAGCTGTTATCGTGTAGGTGATCAACCCAGATTGGACACTTACGGACGGTCAACTCATTGACAGTTAAATTACACATAGCTATGCTCCAGATAGATTTCTTAGTTGTAAAAGCCCTATGACTACAAACTTGTAGAGATCGCAGTCAGGGGAGTACGGTAGAACCACAACAAAAGGAGGGACCCATGTTCAACAGGATCAGACCAAAGTGGGTATTAGGACTATCAGTAGTTCTAGTGACTGCACTAGCCTTAGCAGCCTGCTCCAACGGTGACGATACGGTGACCACCTCAAGCTCTTCCAGCACGTCTCCCAGCGCGGCACAACAGCCGGATGCACCCGCCGCTGCACAGGCGGCAACCGGTGATACGTCTTCACCATCATCTCCTGTATCTGCTGATGCACCTGCAGCGCCCAAGGGCGGTTCAGGACCGGCGATGGCAAGCATCTCAAAGGTTGGGCGTGTGATTGTCGCGTTCCCTGGCCCTTCTACGGAGGGGAATGACAGTAACTTTGATTTCAGCTCGCCACCCAGCGTTCAACTCCGGCCTATGTATGAGTATTTGGTTGGTGTGAATGCTGTCACTGGGGTGTTCGAGCCACAACTGGCTACAGCGTGGAACATTGAGCCGGATGGGCTGGGCATTCGATACAAGCTACGAGAGGGCGTTCAGTTCCACAACGGCTGGGGTGAGTTTACAGCGCGAGACGTTGCACACGTCCTGTGGAGCATTTCCCGTAAGGATGGCCTACACGGCCTTCGCGGCACCTTTTCCAGGGATGTCAAAGAGATCCAGATAATTAACGACCATGAGGTTGTGTTTATATTGAATGGGGCGAATCAAACAGTATTTAATGGCATAGCTCAACTCATTGGAGGCATGGAGGTCCAGAGCAAGGCGATGTACGATGCGGAAGGTCAGCCAACGCTGGCAGACAAGCCCATCGTCGGTACAGGCGCTTATCGTTTTCAGAAGCGCGCCCAAGGCTCCTTTATTCGCTTTGAGTTGAATCCGGTTGAACACTGGCGGCTTTCCCCAGATTTCCCTGAGCTAGAGCTCCGGTGGTCTTCAGAGGCCTCTACCCGATTAGCAGCACTGCTGGCCGGAGAGGTCCACCTGACGACCATCATTCCTGACCAGGAACCGCAGGCTAAAGAGAAAGGAATAAAGATCGCAAAGGGCAATGTGCCAGGGTTCCGGACGTTCTTCAACTTCCAAGGGTCATGGTGGAATAAGCATGGTGATCCGGATTCAGGACGGAAATTCCCGGACAGCCCGCTGCTAGACCAGAAGGTGCGTCAAGCACTGAGCAAGGCCATTGATCGCGATGCGTTGAACACCGCTTTCTTCGCCGGTGAGGCAGATGCCATGTTCAACAACCATTTGCACCCCACGCGGCTGGGTTGGGACCCATCTTGGGAGACCAGGTTCCCAGCGCAGTACGGGTATGACCCAGCAGCAGCCAAGTCGTTACTTGCTGAGGCAGGTTATAACTCTAGCAACCCGCTGGAGACAAATCTTCATTCTATCCAACTGTCTACCTACGCCGGTTCTCTGGACCTGATTGAAGCGGTGCAGGGATTTTACCGGGAGATTGGAGTGAAGGCCAACTTGTTGGTGATGGATGCCGCGACCAGGGGGAAGCTCGGTCGTTCCCACGAATTTGAAAACCATATTAGCCTCGTCTCTACCGCATCTGACATCTTCCTGGCGGGCCGGGTATACATGACCTCGTCGCACCCCTCGTCCGGCAACTACCAGGACGCTGAGATGAACAAAATCCGATTGGTGGGGGCAAACACCCTTGTAGCTTCAAAGCAAGATGCGGCATTTAAGGAATTGGGTGAAAGAGCATTCAGCCTAAACGCCAGCATTCCCCTATACTGGCTACCCATCAAGATGGCCTACAACCCTGATGTGGTCTCTGACTATGTCTTCTCAGGCAACATCTCCGGCAGCTGGACCCATCTCTTTAACATTATTGCTGCCAAGTAGTTCACTAGCACTGTCACAGCAGAACACCCTCGGAGAGAGATACTCCGAGGGTGTTCTCTTTGTATCTTGTATTCATTGACGTTAAGTGGAGCGGTGTGTATTCTCGCGTTGTTACTGGTATACATCGATACACAGAAGGGGAGGGCATCCATGCTTACGCACCAAGAGAACATGTTCATGGCCCAGGTAGGCCCTGGCACGCCAATGGGCGAACTGTTGCGACGCTTCTGGCACCCGGTCCTACTCTCAGAGGAACTGCCGGAGCCTGACTGCCCGCCCAAGCGCACCAAGATCCTTGGCGAAGAACTCATCGCGTTCCGAGACACCAACGGTGACGTCGGCCTCGTCGACAACTACTGCCCACACCGTCGAGCAAGCTTGTTCTTCGGTCGAAACGAAGAATCCGGACTGCGGTGCGTTTATCACGGTTGGAAGTTTGACATAAACGGCGATTGCGTCGACATGCCTTCGGAACCCGCCGAGAGCAATTTCAAAGACAAGGTGAAGATCAACGCCTACCCGACGCGTGAAGGCGCTGGCATGGTATGGGCATACATGGGACCCAAAGAGCTGCAACCGGAAATGCCACAGCTGGAATACCTGGACGTGCCTGAAGACCAGTTCGTCTCCACAAAAGTCATGTATGAGTCCAACTTTGTGCAGGTCATCGAGGGTGAGATCGATACGGTCCACGCATCGCTCCTCCACAGCAACCTGGACTCCCTGGCTAAGTCTGAATCTGCGACCACAGTAGGAGGACGCTACTCTTACAAGGATCGCCCACCACGGTTCTTTGTTGAGGACACGGATAGCGGCATCCTCATCGGCGCTCGACGGGAAGCGGAAGAAGACAGCTACTACTGGCGCATATCTCGGTGGCTCTTCCCGTACATCACCATGATCCCACGTGAGCCGCAGGGCTCTGCACGTTCCGGCCTTATTGTGCCTATCGACGACGAGAATTGTTGGTTCTTCTGGGTGCGGTGGAATCCTTTCCGTGCATTGAGCGATGACGAGATCCAGACCTACAAGCTCATGCAGGCCAGCCTAGCACCAGTCACCTATCTTGGGCAGGCCAACAAGCGCAACGACTATATGATCGATCGGGAGATGCAGCGGACGGTGAACTACACGGGCATCCCTCAGAACAACGCCAGGGCCCAGGATGCGGCGATGACGGACAGCATGGGGGCCATTTCCGACAGGGACAACGAACACCTGGGCACCACGGACATGGCTATCATCCGCATGCGACGTCGCCTGATCCAAGCCGCTCAAGCGCTTCAGGAGGGGACTGAACCCTATGCGGCGTCTCACCCGGAGGTATACAAGGTGCGTTCAGGTGGAGCGGTGCTTCCCAGGGACGTCTACTTCACCGATGACGCATCTGTGCAGGAAGACATATTCGTTAAATAGGTAGTCGCGAAATAAAAAGGGGCCCTGCAGCCATCATGGTGCAGGACCTCTTTTGTTGTTCTACCTAGCTAGGATTTCTCGTGCCCCAGCAACCACCACTCAAGGCTGTCCTGTAGCGCCATCCATGACGCCTCGATGATGTTGGCCGAGCAGCCCACGGTGTGCCACGTTGTATCGCCGTCCGTGGAGTCGATGAGTACGCGCACCATCGCCTCGGTGCCCGTGCCCTGGTCGACGACCCGGACTTTGTAGTCGAGGAGCTTTATGACTTCCAGGGCGGGGTAGAACTCCATCAACGCTTTCCGGGCCGCCGTGTCCATAGCGTTCACCGGGCCGTTGCCAGAGGCGGCAGTATGCATGACCTGTCCATCCACCTGGACTTTGACGGTGGCCTCGCAGGCCACGCTTTCATCGGTGACCTCCGTCGGTCGACGGTGCTTCTCAACGATGACCATGAAATCGACCAACTCGAAGGGCGCCTGGTAGTCGGGTAAGGCACGGCGGACCAGCATCTCGAAGGACGCTTCTGCGCCCTCGTACTGGAACCCCTTGTTCTCCTGCTGCTTGATGGACTCCAGGGCGTTTTGGACGACTTCGGGCGAGGCGGTGATACCCATCTCTTCAAGCTTCTGTAGGACGTTGCTCCGGCCCGCCAGTTCTGATACGAGGATGTGATTTGTGTTCCCTACGCGCTCAGGTGCGATGTGCTGGTAGCTCTCGGCAACCTTGGCCACCGCCGATGCATGGAGGCCAGCCTTGTGGGTGAATGCGCTGGAACCTACGTACGGCTGGTAGGGATTGGGCGTCCGGTTGATGATCTCGCTCACGAAATGCGATACCTCCGCCAGCGATCCCAGCTGCTCATCGGTGACGCAGTCCACACCCATCTTTATCTTCAGGTCAGCAATGATCGAGATGAGGTTCGCATTGCCGCACCCATCGCCGACCCCGTTGATCGTTCCCTGTACTTGGGTCGCTCCCGCCATGATCGCGGCCAGGGCGTTGGCCACGGCGACATCGCCATCGTTGTGGGGGTGGATGGCCAGCGTGGCCTCGGGTGCGTCCTCTCGCACTTTGGTGACGATCGCCGATACCTCATGGGGGAGGGTTCCGCCGTTGGTATCGCACAACACCACTCCGTCTGCGCCGGCGTCTACAGCAGCCTTGACGCACTGGATGGCGTAGTCCGGGTTTGCCTTGAACCCATCGAAGAAGTGCTCCGCGTCTAAAAAGACCGTACGACCGTGTTTCTTCAGGTAGGCAATGCTATCGGAGATCATCGCTAGGTTTTCTTCCAGGTTGGTTCCCAGTATCTCTGTGACGTGCATATCCCAGGTCTTCCCAACCAGCGTTACCACCGGGGTTTCCGCATCAAGGACGTGCTTCAGCGTTGGGTCTGTGTCTGCGGAGCTGTTAGGCCGGCGCGTGCTGCCGAAAGCGACCATCTTGGCATGGCGAAGCTCTAGGGACTTGGCCTTCTCAAAGAACTCCGTGTCCTTGGGGTTCGCGCCGGGCCAACCACCTTCGATATAGTCGATACCCAGGTCGTCCAGCTTGCGCGCGATCTTGAGTTTGTCCTCCACTGAAAGGGATATCCCCTCCTGCTGAGTCCCGTCCCGAAGCGTTGTGTCATACAGTTCAACCTGTGCCATCTGTCAGCCCTCTCCTCATTGCCCTATCCCTGATCCCCTGCATGCTTCTGTGACGGGTGGCGTCTGAATTTGTTCCAAATAAAAAACCCGTCCCCAGAAAAGGGACGAGTCGTGTTGACCCGCGGTACCACCCTTGTTCTCCGATGTTATCGGAGCCCTCACAGGACGCTATCACGTCCCTTCCCAATAACGGTGGGATGCCGTTGCACCTAGTCCCGCTTAGGCGGGAGTCAGAACAAAGCTCGGAAGTGATTTTCGTCGGGCGCTCGCCTGTCCGCTCTCACCAAACCGGACTCGCTGAAGGCTGCGTTACCGCCTACTCGTCTCCGTCAACGCCTACAAAATAACGTAACACGGCAGTGACATAACGTCAATAAAACATCGGCGTGCTCTAAGATTGGCCGGTCTAAGCGAATTCGCCTCAAGAAACACCTGAAATCCTCTGGCATTGGGCAGGTATCCGTATGAGATAATGACCGGGATATTTCGATGAGGTGGCCCCTTGACCCAGAAGGCAGCCGATCCCATATCTATGCGCATGGCGGCGTTCCGTAACGCGCTTCAACTCGAGGCCAAGCGAGGCCACGATAACAGAGCCATTGTCGGTGGGATGGACCGGTTCCTCGACCGGTGGCGAAGCGACCTCACCGACGACGAACTCCAGGAACTCTCCACAAGCCTGACCGCCACCCTAACGCAGCGCAAGTACGACAGCCTGTCTACTGAGCAAAGGGAGCGGTGGGTGCACGAAGCGCTGACGGCCCTTGACGACCAGGAGGCGTTTAACGACACCAGACCTGAGAGTGTTGAGCAACCCTCACCGAAGCCTCGTACATCTAGGTCTCAGGCAGTCAGGCAAGCAAAGCCTGTATCGACCAAGTCTTCACCTGAAGGTCTATCTCTGGACTCGGCGCCTACTGTGATCAAGGGCGTTGGGCCCGGGATGGCTGTCAAGCTGGAGGCTTTGGGCATCAGAGACATCCGTGGCCTGCTCTACCACTACCCCAGCAGGCACCTGGCAGTATCGCAGATAGCAAACCTCCCTCAAGGCGAAGAGACGGCAATCGTCGGCTCCGTGTGGGATGTTGGCGTCCTGCGGATGGGCAAGGGCGGTGCGCTGCAGTCCACGGAGGCTGTCCTGGGCGATGAGACGGGCAACATCCGCGTCCTCTGGTTCAATCAGCAGTACGTAGCCAGATACGTGCGTCCGGGCAATCGACTGCTGGTGAACGGCTACTTCCGTGGGTTTCGCGGCAAGCCGACATTTGAGGCGAACGGCTACGAGCTCGTCCCGGACAACGAGGACAGACTTGCTCCCGGCAGCCTACTACCTGTTTATCCGGCAACCAAGGGAATGCCGCAACGCACGCTCCGTCGGGTCATCACCAACGCATTGGTCGCATGGCTACCCAGGCTTTCCGACCACCTGCCTGAGGAGATGCGGGAGCGACAAACCCTGTTGGACGTGACGAGTGCCCTGCGAGGTTACCATCAGCCCGATTCTCCTGAGTCGAAGGCGTCGGCACGATATCGGTTGGCCTTCGACGAAATGTTCATCCGCCAAATATTCATGCTATCCAGAAAACATGAGTGGCAGGCTGTGCGTGCACTGAAACTCACCACCGTCAAAGCTGTGATGCAGGAGTTCGTAGCTGCTCTGCCCTTCACACTGACCAAAGCCCAGTCCCGGACACTGAAGGAAGTACTTGCGGACATCGCCGGAATTGTACCGGCACGCCGATTGGTTGAGGGCGAGGTCGGCAGCGGCAAGACGGTCGTCGCACTGGCCGCCATGCTTAACGCCGTTGCTCACGGGCATCAAGCTGCCATCATGGCGCCCACAGAGATACTGGCGCAGCAGCACTTCCAGACAATTTCGAGCCTCCTTGATGGGATGACCCGACCTATCAACGAGCCGAACCACCTCGTCATAGAGATGGACTCCATGTCCAAGCCCCTCACGGTGGGCCTTATGCTGGGAAGCCATACCAAGCGACAGAAGGACGACATGAAGCGGCGCATGGAAGAGCACGCCGTGGACATCCTGGTAGGGACCCATGCCCTCATCCAGGGCGATGTTGATATACCCGACCTTGCTCTGGCTGTAGTGGACGAGGAACACAGGTTTGGTGTGGCGCAACGTGGAGCCCTGGGAGGGAAGGGCCGTCGGCCACACCTCATTAGCATGTCTGCAACACCCATACCGCGCAGTCTGGCGCTCACTGTCTATGGTGACATGGACATCTCCATCATCGATGAACTCCCACCGGGCCGCAGTCCCAGCCAGACGAAGTGGTTGCGACCGGACCAGCGCGAGCGGGCCAACAGGTTCATCCGTAAGGAAGTCGCGGCGGGGCACCAGGCGTTTGTCGTCTGCCCCCTCATAGATGAGTCAGACTCACTACAGACCAGCGCCGCAGTGGAGGAGCACCGCAAGCTCTCAAAGGATGTTTTCAGTGACCTTAACGTTGGCTTGCTTCACGGTAGGATGAACCTGAAGGAAAAGACAGCGGTGATGGAGCGGTTCCGATCTGGCGAGATCAACGTGCTTGTGTCCACCCCCGTGGTGGAGGTAGGCGTGGACATCCCCAACGCCACGGTCATGATGGTGGAAGGCGCAGATCGATTCGGGCTTTCCTCGCTCCATCAACTGCGTGGTCGAGTTGGGCGTAGCGATGCTCAGGGCTATTGCATCTTGATGGCCGAAAACCCCTCAGAAGACGCACAGGCCAGGCTTTCTGTGATGGAGCAGGAGTCAGACGGATTCCGCGTAGCCGAAGAGGACCTGAAGCTTCGTGGCCCCGGTGAGCTGACCGGGACCCGGCAGAGCGGCGTGCCTGACCTGAAACTGGCGAACCTCCAGGATATGGAGCTGTTGTCAGCGGCAAGGGAAGAGGCTAACGGGGTGCTCCTGCAGGACCCTGGTTTGAAGGCGCCGGAACATAAGCTGATTGGCGAAGCGCTGCATCGACTGACCTCCAGAGCCGAGGAAGAAGAAGCGGAAGCGCAAGCCGAAAAGGGGAAATCTCGCGCTAAGTGAATAGGTTGCGCTATACTTTGAATGGTCAAGGTTTCCAATGACCTTATCCTGGCCAACGGGGTGAGGCCATTGTATTTTTTTAGCGGCGGGTAATTCCGCTGGTAGGTATGAACATCAATGCATCTTCGTGATCTGGTAGCCGCTCGTGTGGTTGAAGCGCTCACTCGTGCTCAGGCGGATCAATCGTTGCCGACTGTGCCTGTTCCTGCCGGGCTTGTTGAACGACCACAAAACACTGACCATGGCGACTTCGCGAGTAGCGCACCGTTGAAGCTGGCACGCACCATGCGCATGAGCCCGATGGCCATCGCTGAGAAGCTGGCAGAATTCATCGACACTGACGGTGAGATCAGTGCTGTCGATGTGGCGGCTCCCGGTTTCATCAACTTCACCCTCGCGCCGGAATGGCTGCAGGAGCAGGTTGACCAGGTACTCAGTGCCGGCAATGCGTTCGGGTCCACAGAGGCCGGTAAGGGCCAGAAAATTCAGGTTGAGTACGTGAGCGTGAACCCGACAGGCCCTCTACACATCGGCCACGCCAGGGGCGCTGTGCTTGGAAGTGTGCTGTCATCCGTGCTGGCGGCGGCGGGCTACGAAGTGTCGCGTGAGTACTACCTCAACGACGCAGGCAACCAGATCGACCTCTTTCATCAATCGTTGTTCGCAACCTACCTGCAGGCCCTCGGCAAAGACGCAGAGGTTCCGGACAACGGCTACCGGGGACAATACATGGTGGATTTGGGCAAAGAAATGGCTGAGGCCCACGGGTCGAAGTTCCTGGACATGCTCAGCGATGAAGGTGTTGTCGCGCTGGGGAAGATCGGCGTCGAGCATATGATAGAAGGCATCAAAAATGACCTTGCAACATTGAACGTAGAATTTGACGTCTGGTTCAGCGAGACGAGTCTCTACACAGACAAGTACTACGACACCACCATGAAGATGCTGGCAGATGGCGGGCATCTCACCCAACGCGAAGGCGCAACGTGGTTCGTTTCTACCGAGTTGGGTGAAGACAAAGACAACGTCCTGATCAAATCCACCGGCGTGCCGACCTACTTCGCCTCAGACGCCGCTTATCACTACAACAAGTTCACTGTCAGAGGATTTGATAAGGTCACCAATATCTGGGGCGCAGATCATATGGGCCATATCGGACGGGTGAAGGCGGTTGTCGGCGCGTTGGGCATAGACCGGGACAAACTCAACATTATCATTGGTCAGATGGTGGCTTTGAAGCGTGGCGGGGAAACTGTGAAAGTATCCAAGCGCACTGGGGATATCATCACGCTCAAAGAACTCCTGGAAGAGGTTGGCCCAGACGCCTGCCGCTACTTCTTCCTTGCCCGTTCGGCAGACGCACAGATGGACTTTGACATGGATCTTGCCATCAAAGAATCGCAGGACAACCCGGTCTACTACCTGCAATACGCCCATGCGCGCCTGGCGGGGATTCTGCGCAATGCCAAAGAAAACGATAAAGATTTCGCTCAGGGCGATGTCCACCTGCTCTCTACACCCGAGGAATTGACGCTGATACGCCACCTGTTGATGCTGCCGGAAATCGTCGACTCGATCGTCGATACGATGGAGCCGCATCACCTGCCGCACTACACCTTGGAGCTGGCTACGGCGTTCCACTCTTTCTACGACCGTTGTCGGGTGATAACCGACGATGAAGCGTTGACCAGCGCACGTCTCAAGCTGGTGGAGGCGTCACGGATAGGGTTTTCCCGGTGTTTGTCCCTTATGGGCATGAACGCGCCGGAGAAGATGTAGGAAGTCCAATTGTTCAGTTCGCCCACGCTGCCATAATCTTTGCGCCTAGGATTCGTTTTAGGCTGTAGACTAGGATCCCACAGGTTCGACTGGAGTGATAAGCAAAAATGCCAGACGGATCATTCACGCAAGGAACCGCGCTCAGGGCAGGGCTGCTTGTCAGCTCCATAGCGGGGATCGTGGCGGCGTTGTGGTCTCCCTCCCCCTTGAATCACACCATGATGGCCTGCTGAACACTGGTTCTGTTGTTATTGCGGACCTGGCAACCGGCCTCATTGCTGCGCAGGTCTGGCGGGTGTTACCGATTGACAGGATGCGACTCTGGACGTTCCTCGCCTTATCATCGGCAACGTTTGGGATAGTCTCTGCATTTCCAGTCATCGCGGATAGCCAGATCGATCGTGTTATCTCGTTCATCATGCCCTTGGCGGCAATCACCATCGGCATCTCGGCTGCAGGAACCGTTGCTCTTTCCAACCAAAAGCGACTGCTGCGCTGGTGGCTAGTGGTTCCTGCAGTGGTCATCACGCTGGCGGTAGGAGCGGGTCTGGCTTGCAAAGGCGATCAGGAAAGCGGGAGGCTAGAGCTACCGCCGAGATTGACGACTATCGATGCGAGTACAATGCCCTAGTCCAACGTTTAGTGATACAACCACAGGAGAACATCTGATGGTAAACGGATTCCCTTCACGAAATATAGCTGTGATTGGGATGTTGCTGTCCACCATGCTGATCATCGCCGCATGTAGTTCTCAGGGTCGAAGTCGCTAATTTCTGCAGCACCCCCTACACAGCCTGCAGTCATTGCCGCAACGACAGTGCCCGAAGCGCCGACTGTTGTGGCTATCGAACCTACAGCTGAGCCTGAGGGCCCGTTGTTCAACGATTCACGCGCCATCGGGAACTTTGATGGCGTGACCTTCATGGTGACTGACGAGTCGGAAGCGACATTCACGGTGGGTGAGCAGCTCACAAGACTGCCGCTGCCGAACGATGCGGTGCTCAAGACCAACGCAGTGACCGGCGAAGTGTTTCTGGGCGGAAGGCCGTCGTCGATCTCGATTGATATCCACCGATTGAGCAGTGATCAAAGGTTGCGGGACAACTGGGTGCGGACGCGCATGTTCCCCCAGGACAGGATTGCAACATCCATCCTGAACAATGCAACACCTCTCCCGGATGGATTCACCGGCAGTGACGCTGTTACCTTTATTGTTTCCGGGGTACTGGAGATCAGGGGTCTGTCAGTGCCTCTGGAGTTTGAAATGGAGGCCAGGGACGGTGGCGATGTGCTGTTCATCCTTGGCAGGACGACATTTGAGTGGTCAGACATTGGGATGGAAGCACCTAACAATCGAGCTACAATATCCGTAGACGACGAGGTTCGTGTGGAAATCCTCCTGCGGGCTAGGCCTCTGTTGGAGAGTTAAGGACTGCTTCTGCCTTGTACTGACGGCCAAGCTCAACGTAGTGCTCAGCGTTCAACTTGAACCGCGCCATCTGTTCTTCGCTCACCACGCCCTTCACTTCGGCTGGCACGCCGGTCATGAACGTGTAAGGCGGGACTTTGGCATTCTCTCGGAGCACTGCGCCTGAAGCAATGAGGCTGAATTCACCGACCTCTGTTGTACCCCCGTTCAAGACAGCGCCGTTGCCGATGACCACGTTGTCGCCGACCCTGTCGGCATGGCAGAGGACACGATGGCCCATGACCACGTTATCGCCGATGACCGCGCCACGTCCGTCTGAGTGCACGGTGCTGTTGTCCTGGATGCACGTGTTCTTACCGATGACGATCTTGCCCACATCGCCGCGTATGACCGTCCCGGGCCACACGCTGCTGCCTGCGTCTATCTCCACGTTGCCCACCACGTAGGCGAACTCGCTGATGAACGCGTCCGGGTGAATTATCGGGGTGAAACCGTTCCAAGATCGAATCATTAAATCCCTCTCTGTTTACTATGCATAGGACGTTGCCTGATAGTAGGTCTGCGTTAGGTACTTTGTCGACGAAGACGCTAGGACAACCAGGGCAGGAACTTCCGCCACTCGTCCAGGATAGACCGGCGGTGGAACAGGATGTACGGGTTGGGCTTTGGGGCCTTGGGCTCATGAAGAAGCCGCATCCTGGCTTCTTGGGGCGTATTCCCTGCTTTACGGTGGTTGCACGGCACACATGCGCTGGTGACGTTCTCCCAGACGTGGGGGCCACCTCTGTGGCGAGGCATCACATGGTCGATGGTAAGGTTCTTTGTCTTTATGCCACAGTACTGGCATATGTAGCCGTCTCTCAGAAAGACCTCTTGTCGAGAAAGACGGTGCTGCTGGATAGGGCGCTTCACCATGTAAATCAATCGGATCACTGTGGGGATGTCAAAGACGGATTGAGACGTGTGGAGTTCCCCTCGTCCATTCTCCAGCATCTCCGCTTTACCCCCGCCAAGGAGGACTACTGCGCGGCGGACATTGCAGATGTTGAGGGCTTCATAGTTCTGGTTCAGAAGCAACACCGGTAACTCCAGGGCGCTCAACCGCCACCTCCAAATACCCGGTTGTCCTATCCGACACAGCCATCATACCAAAACTGCTACACCTACCCAAGCCCTTTGGTGCGCGTTACACGCCAGTCAGTGCCCGAGTAGCGGCCAGCAGCTCCTGTACTTGCTCCGGCGTTGGCGCCTCTGCGTAGATGCGAAGGAGGGGTTCTGTGCCCGAGAATCGAATGACCGACCACAGCTCTCCCTCCATGCGATAACGGATGCCATCGATGGTGTCCACTCCGACGATAGGAACGCCCGCGATGTTCGTTGGGTACGGCTCGCTCAACCGAGCCTCCACATCAGATCGAAGTGCGCCGTCGAACACGACATCCGTCCGGTCGTAGTGGTGCGGCCCTACCAACTCGTATATCTCTTCCATGTTCTGGGAGAGCGTCTTGCCCGTTCGCGCTACCAGATCCAGGAGGTAGAGGGCGCTCAGAACGCCGTCTCGCTCAGGGATGTGGCCCTTGAAGGCGTAACCCCCCGACTCCTCGCCACCCATAAGAGCGTCTGTTTCAATCATGACCGGTGCGATGTACTTGAACCCCACTCTTGTCTCATGGACAGGCACATCGTACTTCTCGCCAAGTCGCCAGATCATGTTGCTGAGGGTCAGCGACTTGATGATGGGCCCACGGAGGCCACGGACTTCCAGGAAGTAGTACGCAAGAAGGGCGTACACCTGAAGCGACGTGAGGTACTGACCCGTGGCGTCGATTGCACCAACGCGATCTGCATCGCCGTCCATGGCAACGCCAACAAGGGCCTTGGACTGCAAGACAGCATCGCGAAGGGGAACCAGGTTGTGCTCTATGGGCTCAGGGTTGTGCATGTCCGGGAAAGACGGGTTCACGGTACCCCGCACTTCAAGGACCTTCGTAGCTCCTCCGCTGAGGAGACCTGCAAAGTAGCCTGCTCCTGCACCGTGCATGGGGTCTACGACGACCTGGCAACCGGCTGAGCGCAACGCCTCCAGATCCACTAACGTGGCTATGTGAGTTAAGTAGCTAGGCGCAGGGTCGATATCGGTGACAAGGCCAGCGGTGCGTGCATCGTCCAGGCTCATGCGGTGGATATCTTCCAATGACTTGAGTCGATGGATGGCGTCTTCAACCTGTACCAGAACTTCCGGTGGAGCACTGCCTCCGGTACGTGTGCGGTATTTGAAACCATTCCACTGCGATGGGTTATGGCTGGCTGTGATCATGATGCCGCCAGCAGCGCCCCTGGTCACAAGGTTATAGCCAACGGCGGGAGTTGGTGCTGCTGCAGTGCATCGAAGCACCTTGAGGCCGTTGCCAGCCAGCACATCCACCACAGCGTCCGCGAATTCAGTGGACCCGAAGCGTGTGTCATACCCCACGATGATCGGGTCATCCTGGAACCCCTGGGCGACGTGGTAGGCTGCGACACCCTGGGCACAGGCGCGGACGTTATCGAAGGTGTAGTCGTCAGCGATGATCGCACGCCAACCGTCGGTCCCGAAATGAATCTTGTCCGGTTCCATCAAACCCCTCTCGATTGCCGTAAAACCACATGCTCCCCGCCCAGTCCGATCTATGGACTGAACGAGGAGCATGGTATTTCATCTGTTGCTGTGACACAAACAGGGCCACGTGCGAGGCAAATAGTGTTTAGAGTCCTGCGTCTCTCCGCAAGAGGCGGGCTCTATCTGTGCGCTCCCAGGGCAAATCCACATCAGTGCGGCCAAAGTGACCGTACGCCGCAGTCTGGGCGTAGATGGGGTTGCGCAGTTCTAGGTCATGGATGATCGCGCCCGGGCGGAGGTCGAAGTGCTCGGCGACGAGCTCTGCGATCCTGTCGTTCGGGATGGCGGCGGTGCCAAAGGTCTCGATCGACACGTTGATCGGCTCGGCGATCCCGATTGCGTAGGATCCCTGTCCCTCACCCCGGTCAGCGAGACCAGCCGCAACGACGTTCTTGGCAACCCATCGTGAAGCGTAGGCGGCGGAACGGTCGACCTTGGTGGGGTCCTTGCCGGAAAAAGCGCCGCCACCGTGGCGGGCAACGCTGCCGTAGGTGTCTACCAGTATCTTTCGCCCAGTGAGGCCAGCGTCTCCGTGGGGGCCGCCCGTCACAAACCTCCCTGAGGGGTTCACGTAAATCTTGGTATCTTTGTCGATCAAAGCGCCCGGAACTACCGGGTTGATGATGTGCTCACGGACTTCCTTGGCGATCTGCTCCTGAGAAACGGCTGCATCGTGCTGAGTGCTGACGACGATGGTATGCACACGCTTCGGTTTGCCGAACGCATACTCAACCGTGACCTGGGACTTGCCGTCGGGCTTCAACCAGGGGAGTACTCCCTCTTTGCGCGCTACAGCAAGTTGCTTGGTGAGGTGGTGGGCCAGTGAGATGGTGAGGGGCATCAACTCCTCGGTCTCGTTGCAGGCAAAGCCTACCATCATGCCCTGGTCACCTGCGCCAAGGGCGTCTACCTCGTCCATCTTCTTGTCGCTGTTACGGTGCTCAAGAGCCGTCGTGACGCCCTGGCTGATGTCTGGGGACTGCTCATGGAGGCGTACCAGCACTTCGCAGGTCTTGTAGTCGATGCCAGTCTCAGCGCTGTCGTAACCGATGCGCTTGAGGGTATCCCTCACTACCTGCTCATAGTCGACAGTTGCTGTAGTCGTTATCTCGCCGATGACCGCGATGAAGTTGGTTCCGGTCGCAGTCTCACATGCTACGCGTGCCTGTGGATCCTGGGCGTATATGGCATCTAAGATGCTGTCGCTGATCTGGTCACATACCTTGTCCGGGTGACCTTCCGTGACGGATTCTGAGGTGTAGAGATAACTACTTGCCTCTGCAAAAGCGTTCCCTTGGGTTGTCATACTTGCTCCCTTTAATTGGGTTCTCAGTAACATGAATCTTGGGCATACCTATATTGTCAGTTCGCTTGCAACGCCCCTGTGGTTAACCTTCAGCGCTGCAACTACTCATTCTGCTCGGTGCTGATTATTCCTTTGGCTTGGCTGCTGCACGAGTTCGCTTCTTGGGCGCAGCTTCTGCGGCGTCTGACACCTCAGCGGCTGGAGTCTCTTCCTTTGGCTTGGCGGCGGCGCGAGTACGCTTCTTGGGCGCGGCTTCTGCCACCTCAGCGACCGGGGCCTCTTCCTTTGGCTTTGTAGCCGCGCGAGTTCGCTTTGCAGGCGCTGCGGGGGCCGCTTCTTCGGTTACTTCAGGCGCTGCCTCAGCTACATCCGCCGGTGCCTCAGCAACAGGAGCCTCTGCCACGGGTGCATCCTCTACTGGAGCCTCCGCTGTTGGGGCTTCAGCCACCGGTTCGGCTGCTATTGGTGCCTCGGGTTCTGCTACAGCTTCGGACGCTGCTGGCGCTCGAGCGGGTTTTGGTGCCGCAGCAGCAGCCGCGACTCTTCGAGCAAGGATCGCTGACCCACTGCTTGAAGCAGGAGCAATTGCCTGTGCTACAGCCTGCGAGAGGTTGGTCGACAGGGTGAGCCCCTCCGTCTCACTCAGGTAATTCACCGTGCGCAGAACGCCGTTACTGGCATCACCAACCAGGCGCCCCAACTGATTTACGGTGACATCGCCCTTGATGAGCTGACGAGCAATCTGTCGGCGAGCCTGTAGTTTCTTTCTGGTGTTCCGATGCTTTAGGTCTGTGACTCTACTTTTCTTAAACATGCTTCCTCTTTTTTTGGACTTCGGGGTCTAGGGTTCCTTGCCGTAACTTATCGGGTAATTGTTCTTGATCCAGCCCGGTGTGCCATCCTCAATGTTGAACAGCTTCTCTGATGGTATCCCCATGGCTGCGGCCATCTCGCAGGCTACTGCGCTTCGTTGTCCCATGGCGCAGATGAACAGGATGGTCGTGTCCTTAGGCAATTCTTCAAACCGTGCGAGTATCTGGTCGTGAGGAATCAGCGTTGCGTTCTTTGCGTGACCACCTTCATATTCATCCGGGTTGCGGACATCAACGATTGCGATGTTGGAGTCTGCCTCCAGCATCCGATTGGCTTCCTCTGAATTGATCCGGAAGAACGGCTCCCCTGGTTGCTGCCTTGCCATTGTTTGCCTCCCTAATAGTTGGCCTTCACTCGATAGTTCGACGTATTAGTGTACACGGTCTCCCAAAAGAAGTTTCAAACGGTACTTTGCAGACGGTGTCATGACGTCCGGCGATGTTATCACCGCATTGGTTAAAGCCGTAGCACAGCCACATACACGCTTGTCTGGAAGTCGGGTTACGATTCTACGCAGTACATCTTGAGCCGTAGCCACGTTGTACATCAGGTTGGCTACAACCATATCCACAGTCACTGAATCATGATCATCGTGCCATACATCATAATCGGTCGCGCAAGCCAACGTCGCGTAGCACATTTCCGCCTCCCGCGCGAGCTTCGCCTCAGGGAGCGCAGTCATACCGATGATGCTGGCACCCCAAGACCGATAGAGCTTGGACTCCGCAATCGTGGAGAACGGAGGCCCCTCCATCACTACGTACGTCCCCCCGTCATGCACAGCGGTGTCTGTTTCCTTGACGCTCTCCACTAGGAGGGCGCGTACCACGGGGCAGAAAGGCTCCGCAAAGCTGACATGGGCGACGATACCGTCTTCGAAGAACGTTGACGGTCGAGCGCGCGTCCTGTCGATGAGCTGATCCGGGATAACCATATCCAGCGGCCTGATGGGCTCTTGCAGGCTTCCCACTGCGCTGACTGAGATCACCTGCTCTACGCCCAGCGACTTCAGCGCGTAGATGTTGGCTTTCGATGGCACTTCCGTCGGGTTCAGTCGATGTCCTTTGCCATGCCTGGGCAGAAACGCCACGGATACCCCTTCCAGCTCGCCGACGATCAACACATCGCTGGGGTCACCGAAAGGAGTAGTGACCTTGACCTCTTCCAGCCCCTTGAGGCCGGGCATCTCATACAATCCGCTGCCGCCAATGACGCCGATTCGTGCCTTAGCCACGGTTCTGCGCTCCAGAAGTGAGGGATTCGTTGTACGGTGAAGTAAAAGCGCCCCGCTCAGTGATGATGGCGCTGACGTACTCGGCTGGGGTCACGTCAAAAGCCGGATTGTAAATGCCGACCTCGTCCGGAGCCGCCTGGACGCCCTGAGGCGATGACACTTCTTCCGAGGCGCGTTCCTCTACAACGATCTGATCACCGGTTGCTGTCGCCAAATCCACGGTGCTCATAGGCGCAGCGACGTAGAACGGCACATTGTGTGCCTTGGCCAACACTGCCAGGCCGTAGGTGCCGATCTTGTTGGCAACATCCCCGTTGGCCGCAATCCGGTCAGCGCCCACGACGATGGCAGACACCTTACCGGAGCGCAGCACCGAGGCCGCGGCGCTATCGACGATGAGGGTAGTAGGTATGCCATCCTGAGTGAGTTCCCAGGTAGTGAGTCGCGCGCCCTGAAGCAGCGGGCGTGTCTCTGTAGCGATCACGCCTTTGAGTTTGCCTTGTGCCCATGCCGTTCGGATGACCCCCAAAGCCGTGCCATACCCTGCGGTGGCCAGAGCGCCCGCGTTGCAGTGCGTCATCACTGTGGCGTCTTGTGGCAGGAGTAGAGCACCATGCTCTCCGATAGAGTGGTTTGCTTCAATGTCTTCACGTTCGATGGTCTGCGCCTCAGTGAGGAGGAGTTTGATTGTTTCGGCAGCACTCGCGGCAGATGATGCTGCACTCATTGTGCAGGATACGGCCCACGCAAGGTTGACTGCTGTAGGGCGTGCTTCTGCGATGGACGATGCCGCAGCTTGCAGCTTCTCTCGAAACTCGTCGAGAGGAAGGTCTTTCAGTTCCTGAGCAGCAAGGACCACTGCGTACGCGCCGGCTACCCCTAACGCGGGGGCGCCACGCACTTGCATTGACCTGATGGCTGTCACCACCTCAGGCCAGTGCTCCAACTCGGTGTATTGCACCCGTGTGGGCAGCAGAGTCTGATCCAGCAACCGCAATCGCTTGTTGGTCCATTCCAGGGCCCTGACTTCTTTGGACTTGGTAACACCAGAGGTCAAACTGATTCCCTCCAATGACGGACAATAAAAAAGCCTCCCGACAAGAGAAGCTCTTAGCCGATCAACACTCTCATCGATTCAAGTCACCGGTCGACTTGACGGCGTTGGCACCGCTGTTTCCAGGAATCCCTGGGAAACCGGTTGCCGGGCATCATCGGGCCGTATCCCTCTGCCACTCTTGATAAGAGAAGTTCGCCGATATCCAGTTGTTGCCATAATAGTAGTAGAAGCCTGAAGAGGGTGTCAAGGAAGGTTTCGGTATACGAACACCCCTGGTTCCCTATACAAATCCATCAGCATTCGACTCGAGTGGCCGGTTCCAGCGGGCCTGTCGTCAGGGTATACTTGAGCGCGGGCAGAGAATCGGCTATCGACATACCATGAATTTGACCTGGGGGAATACGACGTGGCAGATCGACCCATCATTGCAATCACCATGGGAGACCCTTCCGGCATCGGCCCGGAGGTCATTGCGAAGGCATTGTCCATGCCAAGCGTAGCCGACTGGTGTACACCGTTGGTTGTGGGTAACGCGGAGATGATGCGTAAAGCTGTTGCTCTGATCGACAGCAAGCTGTCCGTTGAAGCAGTGGAGTCGCCAAAAGAAGCTACGGTGGGCCAGGGCTCAGTAGCTGTGCTGGACATCGGCAACCTGGACGCAAACGACATCCAAATCGGCCAGATATCGGCAGTGACCGGCAAAGCGGCAATGGAATGGGCAGTCCGTGCCGGCGAACTCTGCATGGATGGATCCGTGGCAGGCATGGCAACGGCTCCGCTGCACAAAGAAGCAGCTAGCCTGGCCGGGTACAAGGACATCGGGCATATGGAATTGCTGCAACGCCTCTCAGGAGCGCCCAAGGTCCTGACGATGCTCACCTCCAAGGGTCTGCGCGTTGTGCACCTCACCACCCACCGTTCGCTCAAGAGAGCGTGTGATTACGTCACCAAGGACAACATCCTTGAGGCATTATTGCTTACTGATAAAGCATTCAAGGAGTGGGGTATCAAGGAACCGCGCATCGGTGTTGCGGCTCTGAACCCCCACGCATCTGACGGCGGACTCATCGGCGACGAAGAAGCAACCGACATCGCCCCTGCGGTTGAAGAGGCCCAGCGTTTGGGAATCAAGGCGATTGGGCCGATACCCGCAGACACGGTGTTCCTCCAGGGTATCCGCGGCGATTACGATGCTGTCCTGGCCATGTACCACGATCAGGGACACATCCCGGTGAAGGTCTACGGGTTTGAAGAGAGTATCACCGTCAACCTTGGCCTGCCGTTCATCCGCACATCGGTGGACCACGGAACGGCCTTTGACATCGCCTGGCAGGGGAAGGCAGACGCCACCAGCATGGCGGAAGCGATCCATGTCGCCGCTGACCTGGCATCGGGGACCGGCCTGGCTCCGTCAGGCTCTTAGAACTTTATGGCCTGACATAACGTCAGGTAGTACATGCTACAATAGATACATTCTACGTATGGAGTCGGTATGCGCATCGCCTTTATCGGTGGCGGTACTATGGCAGAAGCTATCCTCAACGGAGTGCTGGAGAAGAAACTCGCAGCACCCGCTGACATCGCTGTCGTGGAGCCTGTGGAAGCACGTCGCACACACCTCACACACCAGTACGGTGTGGTCACGACCGATGACGCTAAGTCAGCAGTATCTGCAGGCGACATCGTCGTCCTTGCTGTAAAGCCCCAGGACCTACCGAAGGCTATGTCCAACATCAAGGGGACGCTTACTGCGAGCCAGGCGGTGTTATCGATAGTCGCAGGCGTGAAGATCGGCGCAATCATCGCTGGCCTGGCTCACCCCGCTGTGATACGGGTCATGCCTAACACACCGGCACAGATAGGTGCAGCCGCCAGCGTTTGGACAGCGACACCCGAAGTCACGCCTGAACGGCTTGATGAAGCGCGCAGCCTGCTTCAGGCCATAGGCGAAGAGACTCAGGTTGCCAGTGAGAAGTATGTGGATATGGCGACTGGCCTAAGCGGCAGCGGCCCAGCATACGTGTTCATGTTCATTGAATCGTTGACGGACGCAGGTGTCCACGTTGGGCTGCCCCGGGACATGGCTGCGAAATTGGCGGTGCAGACAGTTCTTGGCAGCGCCCAGCTTGTACAGCAAAGTGGACGCCACCCGGCTGAACTCCGGAACATGGTGACCTCACCCGGCGGCACGACCGCTGAAGGAACGTTGGTGTTAGAGGCGTCAGGTTTCCGGGCCAGTGTGATTGAGGCGGTGGAAGCGGCATATGAAAAAGCTTTATTACTAGGCGAAGAGGAGTAACCTTTCAATGGGACAAATCGGTGATCTAATAAACTATATTCTTGGAATATTTGTGTTTGCGATCTTCATTAGGTCTATCCTGACATGGTTCCCGATCGGTCGTGACAACCCTATCCAATTAATCGTATTTCAAGTCACTGAGCCCGTTCTTGGCCCTGTCCGGAAGTATCTCCCGCGGTTTGGCGCTATGGACTTGAGCCCCATGGTTGTCATCATCGTTATTCTTTTCATCATTCAACCGTTGGTAAGAGAGGTTCTTCAATAAAAGGGCCTTTCCATTAGCTGCTCAGCAGTTTTCGCAGGATTTCGTCGCCCTTTGTTTGTTCAAGCCCGTCTACCTGAACTAACTTTTGGCGTCCGCTCCCGCCGCGTTGGATGCGCATGCTGCTTTTCGGCACACCTAACACTTTGGCAAGCAACGCAATAAGCGCCTCGTTCGCTTTACCTTCGACCGGCGGTGCAACAATCCGTACGCCCAGCACGTCGTCAACCCAACCAACGATGGTCGTACCCCGTGCGCCAGGCTGTACGTGGACCGATAGCTTGAACGACTCAGCCATTCATGTCCCTTTATGTTCTTGACCCTGATATTTCGTCATACTACCATCGCTCGGTATTTCCACACCGATGCGATTCCAGAACGAGCGTGAAGTGAGCAACAACCGACGCACCTCCGTAGTAGTCGACAGCACCATATCTCTGTCGCGCGAACAAATCGGGGAGCTGCCACTCACGGTGGTTCCGCTGCAGGTGGTGCTGGACGGGCAGACTTATCAGGACGGCGTGGACCTTAGCCCCGACGAGTTTTACCGACGCCAAGCGGCGGGTCATTCGATGGCGCAGACCTCCGCTCCTTCTCCGGCATCATTCCAAGAAGCCTTCGGCAACGCTGCCGACGCTGGGAGCGATGTGCTCTGCATCACTGTCTCATCGCAGTTGAGCGCGACGTATGACGCAGCTCGAACTGCCGTAGAGTTGACGCAGGAGTCGGTCCCCAGCCAATCGATACACCTCATGGACAGCAAAACCGCCGGCGGCGCTGAAGCCCTGGTGGCCCTTGCAGCAGCCCGGGCCGCACAGGAAGGCAAGCCTCTGGACGAGGTAGTGCCAATCGCCACGCAGACAGCGAACCGGGTGTATTTTGTCGGCGTGCTAGAGTCATTGAAACACCTCCAGCGCGGCGGCCGGGTGCCTAGAATCGCATCGTGGGCTGCTTCGCTGCTGAACATCAAGCCTGTGCTGGCGATATGGCCCGGCGAAGGCGAGGTTAGAATGCTGGCACGGCCTCGCAGCAAACCCAGGGCCATTGAACGCGTCCTGAACGTCATCGAACAGGAGGCTGGCGGAAAGCCCGTGCACGTGATCGTGATGCATGCTGTGGCCCCTGAGGAGGCTATCGTATTGCTGGATCGCATCCAAGAACGGTTCACCTGTGTTGAAACGCTGACGACAGCATTCACCCCGGTGATCGGCGCGCACACCGGCCCTGGCCTTCTTGGCGTGGCGTTCTATGCAGAAGAGTAAACGATTACTCATGAGGGGGCTTCTCCTAATGGACACCGCTGGGTATAATTTCCCGCAAGCGGGCGCTTCCATGACGTTCAGAGTACAGGAAGAGGCCCGCAACGATTAAAAAGACGCCTTCCGGAAGATAGCCAGGGAGGCTCGTAAATCATCCAGTTCAACGCTGGTAAGGAGATATACGTGAGCGGCGTTCGCGTAGTTGTCACAGGCATCGGCATCGTAAGCCCCGTAGGACTCACCGTTGCAACGTCATGGGACGCGTTGATCAATGGACGGTCAGGAATAGCGCGCATTGGCGCATTCGACCCTACCGATTTTGAAACCCACATCGCTGCAGAAGTTAGCAACTTCGACCCTGAGAACTACATGGACCGCAAGGAAGCTCGAAGGGCAGACCGCTTCTCCCAACTCGGCCTTGCTGCCGCCGCGGAGGCTGTTGAACAAGCGGGGTTGGTCCAGGATGAACCCCTCGGCAACAGGACATCCTCTCTCATCGCAAGCGGGGTCGGGGGCATCATCACTCTGTCTGAACAATTCGACGTGTTGCAGGAGAAGGGCCCCAAGCGGATCAGCCCCTTCCTCATCCCTGCCATGCTCATAGACATGGCTGCTGCCAATGTCTCAATGAAGTACGGCGCAAGAGGCCCCAGTTTTGCAACGGTCTCCGCCTGTGCCAGCGGCGCTGACGCCATTGGGAGTGGATATGAATTGATCAAGCGAGGTGAAATAGACGTCGCTCTCTGTGGCGGAACGGAAGCCCCTGTCTGCCCTATCGCGCTTGCCGGGTTCAACTCAGTCGGTGCGCTGTCGAAGAACAACGATGACCCTGAAGGCGCTTCAAGGCCATTCGATGCCAAGCGCGACGGCTTCATCATCGGAGAAGGCGCGTCCGTGCTGGTGATTGAAGAGTTAGGCCATGCACTGGCCAGAGGCGCTACGCCGTTGGTGGAGTTAGTGGGTTACGGCGCAAGCTCCGACGCATCGCACATCACCCAGCCAGCTCCTTTGGGTGAGGGCGGCGGGCGAGCCATGCGTCAGGCGATTGAAAGCGCCAACCTCAAACCTGCTGACGTCGATTACATCAACGCCCACGGCACATCCACGGCTATGAACGACAAATTTGAGACCGATGCCATCAAGGGAGTCTTCGGTGAGGGTGCCCATGCAGTAGCTATAAGCTCAACCAAGTCGATGACCGGTCACCTCCTAGGTGCAGCCGGTGCGATTGAGTCAGCCATATGTGCGATGTCCATAATGAACGGTTGCATCCCTCCTACGATCAACCTTGAGAACCCTGACCCGGAATGCGACCTGGACTATACGCCCAACAAAGCCCGGCAAACCGAGGTGAACGTGGCTATGACTAACTCCCTGGGATTTGGCGGCCACAATGCCACGCTGGTGTTCCAGCGGTATCAGGACTAGCGGGTCTATCACGCCGTGACGCTTGAGGGTTCGGTACCTCGCCCTCTCTGGACGGTGGCGTCTCCGGTTCCCGACGATGTAGTCGCTGCACTCGGCATGCCCCGTCTGTGGGCGCAGGTCTTGTACAACAGGGGCATTCAGGACGCTGAGACCGCCCAGGATTTGCTAGACGCCACCCAAAACGCCCTCCACGACCCTTTCCTGTTCGATGACATGGATATCGCTGTGCGTCGCATTCTGCAGGCAATACGCGACGGCGAGACCATCGGGGTGTTCGGCGACTTTGATACCGACGGTGTTACGGCAACTGTGCTGCTCTATGAGTCGTTGCGAGCGCTGGGCGGCACCGCCATCGCACACATCCCCCATCGCGTCAGGGACGGACACGGTCTCAACATCGACGCCGTCAACGACATGCGAAGTCGCGGCGCAACGCTGGTCATCACCGTCGATTGCGGCATCACCTCCGTGGAAGAAGTCAGGGCAGCCAAAGAGCTGGGCATGGAAGTCATCCTGACGGACCACCACGCCCCGTTGACGGGTCTCCCGGACGCCTACGCTGTCGTGACGCCACGTCGAGCTGTGGACGCATACCCGTTCCCCTTCCTCACCGGAGCTGGGATAGCTTTCAAGCTGGTACAGGCGCTCCATCAAGTTCAAGAAACAGAAGTGTCAGAAGGCGCTCTGGAGCTTGCTGCCCTGGGCACGGTGGCAGACATGGCCCCTTTGCTTGGTGAGAACCGCGCCCTGGCTACGCTGGGCTTAGCAGAGTTGCGACGCACGAAGCGCCCGGGGATGTTGGCGCTACTAGAGGCCGCCCATACCACAAGCGCATCGCTCGACCATGAATCGATACCCTTTGTCATCGCGCCTCGGCTGAACGCTGCAGGCCGCATGGACACTGCCGACCTGAGCTTTGATATGCTGACCGCGCCAGACATGGACACAGCACGGGAGCTTGCAGCGCAGGTGGAGCAGTTGAACCAACAACGTCGTGAGTTGACCGGAACATTGGTTAAAGAAGGCGTTGAGCAAGCATCACAGCAGGTTAAAGGTGAATCGCTCATCTTTCTGGCCAGTGAGGAGTTTGAACCTGGCGTCAGTGGCCTTGTGGCTGGTCGATTGGTCGAGCGGTTCTATAGGCCAGCCATCGTGGTTTCCATTGATGGTGACATCGCACGGGCGAGCGGACGAAGCATCCCGGAGTTCAACCTGGGTGAAGCGCTGGCATCGTGCGAGGAGCTTTTCCATCGATTCGGCGGTCATCCGGCAGCGGCCGGGTTCGTCGCCGACAAATCCAACCTTGAAGCCATCAAAGATCGATTGCAGGCGTTGGCCCGCGAGCAGCTGAAAGACATCGCGTTGGAGCCAACGTTGAAAATCGACGCACAAGTCGACTTCAAAGACGTGCTGGGAGAGACATACAAGTTCCTTCGGTCGCTGGCACCCTTTGGACAGGAACACCCAGCGCCGTCGTTCCTTGCTCGAAACGTGGAGGTGACAGACCTCCGGCAGATGGGCACAGAGGGCCAGCACATGCGTTTGACCCTGCGACAGAGCGGCGCGAAGTGGGACGCCGTAGCATTCAATCAGCGATGGCCGGAGGGACTAAGCATGCCGGGGAACTCTAATGGGCAGAACTCCAACATGCCTCCAATTGATGTCGTATACATTCCGGAGATCAACAACTTCAACGGTCGCAGCACCATGCAATTTAGACTGCTGGACCTCAGAGCCTCGGAGGGCTAGTCGTCCTCAAGCGTGGACGTGTCACCCAAAGGCAGCCCAAGCTCCTCCGCCTTCAGCAGCCTCCGCATGATCTTGCCGCTTCGGGTCTTCGGCAACGACGCCCTGAACTCGATGCTGCGTGGCGCAATGGCCTGCAACCGCTTTCGACCGTGGCCAAGGATCTCGCGTCGAAGCTCCTCCGTGGGCTCAAACCCGTCCTTCAGCGACACGAACCCCTTCACCACTTCCATTGCCAGAGCGTCAGGGATGCCGATGACGGCAGCTTCCGCCACAGCAGGGTGCTCGATAAGGACGCTCTCCACCTCGAACGGGCCGACAAGATGGCCGGCGGTGTTTATCACATCGTCGGCGCGGCCTACGAACCAGACGTAGCCGTCCTCGTCGATCTTCGCCTGGTCGCCTGAGATGTACCAACCTTTGATGAACTTGGAGTTGTAGAGTTCCAGGTTGTTCCAATACGTGTGGAACATGGATGGCCAGCCGGGGCGGACAGCAAGGTAGCCCTCTTCGCCCGCTGGCACAGGGTTGTATTCTCCGTCTAGGATCCCGACTTCGACACCGGGGATAGGTTTCCCCATCGAACCCGGGCGAACGGGCATCGCGGGGTAGTTGGCGACCATGATGGCGCCAGTCTCCGTCTGCCAGTAGTTGTCGTGGATGGCCTGGTCAAAGACCTTGGTGCCCCAGACCACAGCCTCGGGGTTCAGTGGCTCGCCGACGCTGTTGATGTGTCGCAAGGTCGAGAGATCGAAGCGAGCAGGCACATCGTCGCCCGCCTTCATCAGCATACGTATGGCCGTTGGTGCCGTGTACCAGACCGTGACGCTGTATTTCTGGATGACCTCATACCAGGCCCGGGCGCTGAACCCTCCCTCATAGATGACCTGCGTCACGCCGTTGGACCAGGGAGCGAACATGCCGTAGGAAGTGCCGGTCACCCAACCCGGGTCTGCTGTGCACCAGTAGATGTCGTCCGGGTGTAGGTCAAGCGCCCACTTGCCGGTGGCGTACTGCTGCACCACTGCGACGTGGCGGTGCACTGCTCCCTTCGGTTTCCCTGTGGTACCAGAGGTGTAGTGAATCACCGAGTAGTCATACATGCTGGTGTTGGCGATCTCAAACTCGGACGAGGCATCGGCCATCAGTGTCTCATAGCTGAGGTCACCTTTCGCCAATGGTTCTTTGTCCCTGCCGTCCTTATTCACGATGATCGTGTACTTGAGGTCTGGTAGGGCGGGCAGCATCTCCGATACGCGACGCTTCAGGTCTGGCTGGGCCACCAGCACGGTTGCTCCACTGTCCTGCATGCGGTCACGCACGGGGTCCGGGCCGAATGCCGAGAAGAGGGGCCCCACAACCGCGCCAAGCTTTAGCGCGCCGAAGATGGCGAAGTAGAGCTCAGGCAGCCGTTCCATGAATACGAATATGCGCTCACCCTTCTCTACGCCTAGGGACTGAAGGACGTTGGCGAACTTGTTGGTCTGCTCCTTCATGTCCTGGAAGGTGTATCGCTCTTCCTCCCCGTTCTTGCCGACCCAGATGAGCGCGGTCTTGTCACCACGACCAGCGTTCACATGACGATCGATGCACTCATGGGCCTGGTTGAGGTAGCCGCCGGGAAGCCAGTCGAGGTCTTTGTAGATGTCGGTCCACTGGAAGCCGACTCTGGCTGCATCAACGTCCGGCAGGTTTGGCATGACTGCCATTTTGTCTGCCGGTTCTTTTCCGATAGTCTCATACTCCATGGCGCCTCCTTGTTCGGTGTCCAGCGGGCTTTGGCTCTCCCGCCGTGAGCACCCATAAAATCTACCGCTGCTACTACAGAGCGTCAAGCAGCAGGGGCATCGCCCTTGACCCTTGTGACCTGACGGCCATCAGTGAACAGGGTATGATTAGCCACGACAGCATCGGAAAAGGAATTACGTATGAAGAAAGCTACATGCAAAGATATGCGCGGCGCGTGCGACCAAGAATTCGAGGGTGAGACCCCCGAAGAAATGGGCGGGAAATGCCGCGAACATGTCATGCAGATGGTTCAGTCTGGGGACGCGGGTCACAAGGCTGCTCTTGATTCAATGATGGCGCAGAGCAAAGAAGATCAGGAGAAATGGTACAACGAGTTTAGGGCCAACTTCGCTTCATTGCAGGACGTATAAATAACCCTGTAGCCACTAAGGTCACAAAACAAAGCTGGGGCGCTCAATCGAGCGCCCCAGCTTTTTCTAACTCATTAATGTCTTTGCCAGTGAAATGAAACAATTCGAATTCTTCGCTCGTTCTTCGACAGGCTCAGGATCACTATTGAGAAGTGAGACGCAATTGACCCCTTTCCTATTTGATGAAGAGACTATTAGGGTCTCCAAAAGGGAATCCTTAAGGAGACCCGCTTATGTTTCAGTTTGTAGCTTCGCGCAGAGGACTAGGCTTTTGGAGGATCAGAAGAGAGTCGGCTACTCTCACAGCATATTGGAATTGTAGCGCTTGATAGAGGCCCTCGAACAAGCTTTCGACTAAGTCTCATTAGCCAGAACCGGATGGAACCCATCAGAAACCACCCTCACCACACCTAATATCAATTATTTGCATACTGTATATCCCGCACAACTGATTGACATGGTTATCACCAAAGCGCAACATATCTGGCCATGACTACCTAGATCTACTGTTAAGAACTAACCTTCATTTATGGAACGAGGTTCCAAATTCCTAACCCGTGACGTTATCCAGTCCCTAAGGAGATGACCTATGCTCTCAGCAAGTGAAAATGCGCTAGTAACTCAGACAGGACCAGGGACGCCCATGGGTGATGTCATGCGGCGATTTTGGCATCCGTTTCTTCTGAGTGACGAGTTGGAAGAGCGGGACGGGACTCCGGTCAGAGTAAAACTGCTTTCGGAGGAACTTGTTGCCTTTCGGGATACCAACGGTGATGTGGGGCTCTTGAAAGAGCGATGCCCGCATCGTGGAGCATCCTTGTTCTTCGGTATCAACCAGGAATGTGGGCTGCTCTGTACCTATCACGGATGGAAGTATGATGTGAACGGCAATTGCATTGACATGGCCTCTGACCTGCCGGGAAGCAACACAAAGGTCAAGGTTCATGCGGTTTCATACCCCACCCATGAGTCCGCTGGTGTTTTGTGGACATATATGGGCCCTGCTGACAAACAACCACCACCACCAAATTTCATGTTCAATAATGTGCCACCTGAGAACGTAATGGCAATCCGGGTCCCTATCTACTGCAACTACCTCCAAGGGTTGGAAGGCAACATAGACTCAACTCACCTAGGTACTCTCCATGCCAGGTATGAACATGCAACGCCGGTGGACACTGAGACTGACGTGCCCGGCTACTGCTCACCTAACTTCACCT
>CAJWXP010000021.1 GCA_913049785.1 uncultured Dehalococcoidia bacterium
CTTGAGGACGCCGGGAGTTCGCTCGACAATGTCCTGACGGCGACCTGCTGGCTCACAGACGTTGCCAACGGGCCCGCATTCAATGAGGAGTACGCCAAGTATTTCACGGCAGACAAACCCGCCAGAGCCACAGTGGAGGCAAAGCTGATGGGTCCAGACTTGCTGGTGGAGATCATGGTCACCGCCTGCATTCCTGACTAGTGACCTCAGGGTTGTCGGCTGCGGTATCCCATTACAAGGGAGCGATAGTCTTTGGGCGTTCATGAACACCTGATAGATGATGAGCGGATCGTGCTTCAGCACCCTCCGTTCTACCTAACTACCCATCGCCTGTTGCGGAGCGAGGATCTGAACGGTAGCGACTCCTTTCGCGAGATTCCGCTGCTGGGCATGACGGAAGTCGAGAAACTCCAGGTGACCGATCACAAGATCATGTCGATCGGTGCGATCCTGGTGGTCTCCTGTGTCATCCTGATGGCTACCTGGGGCTTGTTCACCGCCTTCTTTGGGTTGATAGCCGGGGTCGTCGCTCTGGTGTGGGGCTCAAAGGGTAAAACGACGGGCTATCAGGTGAAGTCGCCTCGGATATCGGAGAGCGATCTGGATATGTGGCGCCTGCCGAACTGGGGCGCTGACAACTTTGTTGAAAAGCTCCAGACCATCGTCACTGAAAATCAGAATTCCCATCCCCAGCGATACTAAGTATTCGCAAATGCGGGCTTGTACGTGCAAGGATACAGGTATACGTTCTCAGGGCTTCAGACACAGCTAGCGACAGACTTGATACCAGGAGACGAACATGATTCGAAGCACAGATAGAATACGGACAATGCACGCAGGCACTCTGCCGAGGTCCAACGATCTGCGGGACATGGTCGTCGCCAAAGAGAGTGGACAGGCTTACGACGAGGCCAAGTTCACCCAGCAGGTGCAGGCCACCATCAAAGAGAACGTCAAGCTGCAGATCGCATCGGGCATCGACAGCGTCAACGACGGCGAGGTCAGCAAGCTCAGCTTCACCAGCTACATCAGCGAGCGAATGGGCGGCATTGAAAAGCGAAAGCCAGCAGACGGCCCAGCCCCCTACGGCATCAACGGTCGTGACACCCAGGAGTTCGGTGAGTACTTCGCCAACAAGACGGGGTTCACCGGCCTCGGATCAAACCCGTCGTACTTCGTGACCGGCCCTGTTACCTACACCGGCCAGGCAGCCATCAAAGCGGACATCGATAACTTTAACGTCGGCCTGCAGGGCGCCAGCCCGGAGGAGACCTTCCTCCCCGCCGTTACCCCCGGCACTATGGAGCACTGGCTGAAGAACGAGTACTACAAGACCGACGAGGAGTACCTTTTCGCTCTGGCCGATGCCCTCCATGTGGAGTACAAGGCCATCGTGGATGCGGGATTCCTGCTCCAGATAGACGACCCTGACCTGCCCGATGCGTGGCAGATGTTCCCGGACATGAGCGTCAAGGAGTATCAGAAGTTCGCGGAACTGCGGGTGGATGCACTGAACCAGGCCATCGGTGACATCCCGGAGGAGAAGGTGCGTTTCCACACGTGCTGGGGGAGCTACAAGGGGCCCCACAAGTACGATGTGCCGCTGCGGGACATGGTCGACCTCATTCTGAAGGTCAAGGCCATCGGCTACTCCATCGAGGCGTCCAACCCCATGCACGAGCATGAGTGGATCGTGTGGAAGAACGTGAAGCTACCCGATGGCAAGGTGCTCATCCCCGGCGTCATCGGCCACGCCAGCGACTTCATCGAGCACCCGGAGTTGGTTGCGCAGCGATTGGTCCGTTATGCCAACATCGTGGGCAAAGAGAACGTCATGGCAGGTACGGACTGTGGCATCGGCTCCCGGGTGGGTCACGCTAAGATCTGTTGGGCCAAGTTCGAAGCCATGTCGGAGGGCGCGCGCATCGCCTCCAAGGAGCTTTGGGGCAAGTAGTTCTCAAAAACGCGGTCTTACTAACAAACGGCCCCTTGCATGAGGGGTCGTTCGTTTTTGACCGCTATGACAATAGATGATCACCGATTTTGTATAATAGCCTCCCCGCATCTCACACCAAGGGAGTATCGAAGTAATGCTTGCCTTCACCGGTCTTCTCGCGGTATTTTTGATCTTTCTGTCCGGGCCTTACCACACGCTTCAAGGGCGGTGGCCGGAGCGCTGGGGCCATCGACTCTCAACCACGGCCCACTCCAATGTCAGCGTGCTTGCCGCCGTGGCGGTGTTCGCGCACGTTGCGCCCAAGTTTGACCAGTTAGGTCCCGTTGTGGGCTGGGTTGCTACGGGCTTCTTTATCCTGACCGTTGTCAGTGGCCTCTACGGCATGCACATCGCCAAAGACCTCGTTGCCAGAGCGCGATGGATGAGACTCCAGGGTTGGTTTGCGTATGTGTTCTACGCCAGCTTTATCCCTCACCTCGTACTTGAACTAATCGGATTGCCGATCGTGTTTGCGGTAGTTATCGGGTGGTCCACATGGCGATGGAGGTCTAGAGTCCGCGAGAGGGTTAGTCGGATCAATTGGCCCTACTTCTCGGTAGAATCAGGGAGTATAGTGGTATCAAGATCACGCGATAGCGCAAGATACTAATGAGTACGCCAATCACCAGCAAAGGATTAGATGATGAGTATGAGCAATGGGTCTGATGAAGAAGCGCTGGAATTCACGTTGAAATACAACCCCCCGATGGATCTTGTCGCGGCTGAGAAGGCTTTGAAGGAAGCCAAAAGAATCTTGGATCAGTTGGGGGTAGTCTTTTTGCTCTCTTCTGGAACCTGTATGGGTGCAATCCGGGACAACGCGTTTATCCCGTGGGACGACGATATTGACCTGATCTCTGTGATCGGTATCAACGGTTTCACGTATGAATCTGTGGATACCGCAATAGCGACGTTCAGAGAAAACGGATATTTCGTGTATGAGAGTAACGGTACTAAGAGCAGGTCTTTTTCGATGATAAAGGACCATGTTAGGACTGGGTGGGATTGCTACCACATCATAGACGAAAACGTATGGGTGTATCCAAGGACGCAGATCCCAGCCAAGTTGTTCACTCAGCCGAAAGAGATCGAGTTTTTGAATGAGAAGTTCCTAGTGCCCAATCCACCGGAAGAGTACCTCCGACGTAAATATGGCGAGGAGTGGAGAACACCAAAGAGGCCAGGGGAGTACGAAAAAGACGTGGTGAGCCAGATGCCTTCCGCGGAGTTGGGAGGTGAACCGGCCAGGGTCAAAATCCTTGACGAACAAGGCAACCCCGTAGCTGGAGCCGAGGTCGTGCTGGCCGGGGGTGGTAGCTCCGAGACCGATGACTCTGGCTACGCCGATGTCATTCTGGCGGGCGCCGATTGGTATGCACTGGTCATCCGCTACCCGGAGCATGAAAAGGTGTTGTACATGGAAGACCTGGAACCGGGTAAGACGTACGTGTACAGAGCGGACTTTGAGGCCACAGTTGCCCGGAACGTGCCAGGACAAACCGGGACACTGGGTAACGTCCTAACGCGGGAATAAGCCTGTCTGGGCGCTCACTAAAGCGTCACGATCGTCCCGGTCCTAGCAGCTTCGTAGAGAGCAACGACGGTACGTACGTGGTTGCGACTCTCCTCCAACGCCAGGAAGCTGGGAGCACCGTCAAGGATGGCGGCGTTCATGTCCTCAACTTCTCCCAGGTATAACGGTGTTTCCGGAACCACTACCTCTTTTGATGAGCCATCGACTCCATGGAAGAGCATCTCCCGCCCATCATCCATCCTGACGAACGGTCGGTTAAGCGACAGGCGACCCTCCGTACCGAACACCTCCACCAGCGTATGCGAAGGGTTGATGAAGCTGGAGGATATCTGGGCAAGCTTGTCGTCTGCGTAATGCAGTTGCCCTGTGAACACCTCGTCCACGCCGGTCTCGCCGATGAACTGCTCCGCTGATACCCGCTCCGGCGGACCGCCCATGACCATCTGCACAAAGCTTACGGGGTACACGCCCACGTCCCATAGAGACCCACCGCCGAACTCGGGCGTGAGACGGATGTTGCCGTCGCGCTGGCTCATCTTGTAGCAGTGGACAGCCCTGACCAGAGAAACATCGCCTAGACGGCCATCACGAATCCATTGCTGAGCCAGCTTCGTCTGCGGGTGGTGCCGGTACATGAAGGCCTCGGCGAGCACGAGCCCCGACGCGTTCCTGGCGGCGATCATCGCGTCGACTTCTTCAACGGTCAGCGCAAAGGGCTTCTCACAGAGCACGTGCTTCCCACTCTGCAACGCCTTGACCGTCCACTCCGCGTGAAGGTGGTTGGGAAGGCCGATGTACACGGCGTCGACCTCGTTTGAATCCAGCATTTCCTGATAGCTACTGAAGGCTGTTCGTATTTCCCACTTCTTCGCGTATGCAGTCGCTGCTTCCTGACTTCGACTGGCTACAGCAACCAGTGCTCCACGCTCGGATGCACGGATCGCAGGGATGAGGTCTTTGTTGATATCGGCGGTAGAGAGGAGACCCCAGCGGACATTGGCCATGTAACCCTCCAGGTTCGGCTTGATGCTTGGCTCATCGAACCTCGATATTGTAGTCACGTTTGACGCTGCGTCAACGAAGGGAGTTGCGGGTGGAGAGCAGTAGGCAGATACTGTGGCCTTACTCGCATCAGTCATGACGTTCGATTTAATGGATAAATACCATCTAGGAGACACCAATGGCCAACGTAGAGATAGGCTCCCAGGCCCCGGACTTCACACTGGATGATTGCTATGGCAACACCGTTTCGCTGAGTGACCTCAAGGGGAAGAAGGTGCTGCTGTACTTCTACACCAGCTCCGGCGGCGGTAACTGAACGCGCATGGCTCTCGGGTACCGGGAGAACGCAGACAAATTTTCCGCCAAGAACCTGGTGGTCTATGGCATGAACGACAAGGATGCTGATAGCGCGCGTGAGTGGATAGAGAAGGAACATCTACCCTTCGTGGTGCTCCTGGATCAGGATAGGAGTGTAGGGATAGCCTACGGGATGTCGGAGGCGTCGGCAGAGCGATATGTTGCCAACAATGCTGAAGGGCGCCGACCCGCTGTGGTGATCGACGAAGATGGCTTGATCGCCGCTTGGGAGCCCGACATGAACACTGTGGAGCAGATCGATAGCCTGATCGCCGGGCTCTAGCCAAACCCAGTAAAAGACAACAGCCCCTCGAAAGAGGGGCTGTTTCTGTGGTGGCTGTGTGGTAGCGGGGGGAGGATTCGAACCTCCGACCTTTGGGTTATGAGCCCAACGAGCTGCCGCTGCTCCACCCCGCGACGGGCTGCCCTTCAGGGAAGGACGTATCCTCTACTGTACACTGATAGCTGAAGACCGTCTAGTCCGAAATTCGTTGCGCTTGCCCTAAATCCCCTATCCTCGCTATCCTGCTCCCATGAATAACCACAGGGAATTGGGGTCCAAGGCTTTTCCCCATGAGTAACCGTCAGGTCACACGGGTCCAGGGTGATGCCCTGGCCGCTTTCGTGTACGACGACCGGCTCACCCGCCACGTCCTTAGCGACACCCACGTCTTCGTCCCGGCTCGACTTCGCTACACGTACGAGCTGCTGAACGCTTTCGGCGCGTTTGCTCTGGACAACGCAAAGCTTACTGGCCCACGCCAGGCACTTGTTGAAGAACTGAGCTCCTTTCACACTGCCGAATACATCGAGGCCGTTGAGGCTATCGCCAAGGGAGGGCGCCTATCGGACGCCCCCACCTACGGCTTCTCCCCCGGCGGCGATAACCCGATCTACGCCAGCATGTACGAATCAGCGCTGTGGACGACCGGCGCGTCCCTGACCGCCACGGAGGAGATCCTGAGCGGTCGGTGTTCTGTCGCGGTGAACTTCTCCGGTGGGCTGCACCACGCCATGTCGGGCCACGCCTCTGGCTTCTGCATCTTCGATGACCCGGTGGTTGCGATAAAGCAGATGACCTCTGCTGGCGCTCGCGTGGCCTACGTGGACATCGATTGCCACCACGGTGACGGCGTTCAAGCAGGTTTCTACGGGACCGACCAGGTGCTGACCATATCGCTGCATGAGTCGGGCGAGTTCCTTTTCCCTGGCACGGGCTTCGTGCAGGAGTTGGGCATTGGCGCCGGGAAGGGCTATGCCGTCAACCTGCCCCTCTACCCGTATACCGATGACAATACATACCTCTGGTCTTTCCTGGAGGTGGTGCCGCCCCTGGTGGCGGCGTTCAAGCCAGACGTGCTGGTCACGCAGCTCGGTATAGACACCCACGTCCTTGACCCCATCACCCACCTGCGACTCACCGTTCAGGGCTACACCCGCGTCGTGCAGGAGCTGGCTCAGCTATCGCCGGGGAAATGGCTGGCGTTGGGCGGTGGCGGCTACAACATCGGCGCTGTGATGCGGGCGTGGACGCGAGCCTATGGCGTCATGCTGAACCACGAGTGGCCGCAGGACCTTCCGCAGTCGTTTCGATCGGAGTACGACCTCGACCGTCTCGACGATCCCGAGCAACCGCCGCTATCCCCTGACGTTGCAGAGCAGGTGTGGAAATACGCAGAGAACAGCGTCGCAGAGGTGAAGCGGAGCATATTCCCTGCCCATGGCCTATCGGCGCTGGCATAGTCGCCACCACGAACTTGACGAGACATAAAGTGAAGTTTATAGTTTGGTTGTTATAAATTTCGCAAACCAGACTCTTTGTTGTTGCTGTTGTTGCCTTACAGGGGTACGTGGATAGTGCGTTAAACATCAGCAACATCGCCAGAATCGTCTGCAGCCCCTGCCAGAGTAGCAGGGGTTTTTTATTGCAAAACCTAAGTGAAACCAATCGGAGGAACAGTCATGGGATTCTCGGCATACCGGCAGTCCGGCCTTACGCATAACGACGGAGAAGGCACCTACGATGGGTACACTCTCATTACCCCACAGGGTGGAAGCGAGACCCTGCTCCTGAACATGGAGGGTCGTATCGTCCACGCCTGGGAGTTCACGGACATCCTGCCGGGCTACGGTCGATTGCTGGACAACGGCAACCTGCTGCTTCGGGGCGTAGAGCGTGACTTGTGGGATGAGGACACCCTATGCTGGATAGAAGGTGATGAGGATGATGAGAAACCCTTAGAGGACAAGTTCATTCTGGATATCCGGGTGCGGGAGATGGGCGCCAACGCGTCGCTGATCCGCGAAGTGGACTGGGACGGGAACGCGGTCTGTGAATACAAGAACAAACGCATCCATCACGACTTCGTGAAGCTGGCCAACGGCCACGCTGTCCTTGCGGAGTGTGGAGCTTCCTTCAGAGGTGGAGGGCCCAGGTGATCGGCGGCCTGCCAAAGTCGCAAAACAACACGCTGCCGATGCTGGGTGACGAGATATTCGAGATCGATGCTGAGGGGAATGAACTTTGGCGGGTGAAGCTGTGGGAGCTGCATGACCCGATCAACGACCCGATCTGTCCGCTGGAGCCCAGGACAGAATGGACGCACCTGAATTCCCTTGACGTGAACGAGCGCGGAGACGTGCTGTTCTCCTGCCGCAATAACAGTCGCGTGGGGATCATTGATGGTGAGACCAAGAAGCTGGTGTGGAATTACGTTCAGCCCAACATCTTCCATCAGCACCACGCTACGTGGCAACGTGCAGATCTTCGATAACGGTATGCACCGCCACGGAGTCCCGCGCTCACGTGTGATTGAAGTGGATCCCAAGACCGATGAGGTTGTGTGGGAGTACCTAGCGCCCCCGGAGATTCAGTTCTTCAGTGCCCACATCTCAGGGGCCGACAGGCTGCCGAACGGCAACGTGCTGGTCTGTGAAGGGGCACCAGGCAGGATATTCGAGATCACTACCGAAGGCCGAGTTGTCTGGGAATGGGTGAACCCCATCGTCCAACACGTCCGTGGCGGGCCGTCCCACGCCATCTTCCGTGCCCACAGGTACGATGAATCGCACAAGGCGATAAGCGGCCGAGGCTTTGGCGAGAACAAGGCAATGGATGAACTGAACGCCGTCTACGGCCTGTAGCCTGATTAGCCTGGAAAGGGAACAACGAGGGTCATACCCTCTGTGTTCCCTTTCTGCCAATATTGAACTCATCCCCTGAGAGCCCCGTTGTATAAGCCGATACCCTAATTGTTGCAATATGACGTAGCGAAAGCCCTGAAGGGCCGGGGGAGACAGTAGTGGATCACCTGATAGTAGATGAAGTCCCTAAGCTGAAATCACCCATCATGGTAGTGTCCTTCTCTGGTTGGCCGGACGCTCAGGAAGCGGCCACCGGAGCCATGAGGCACCTGGCGAAGCAACTTCCTACCAGGAAGTTCGCATCTATAGATGCTGAGGACTTTTATGTGTTCACTCGAACTCGACCTCACGTGGGCAACAACGACTTTGGCGAGCGAGAGGTCAAGTGGCCCACCAACGAGTTCTCCTACTGGCACGACGATGCTGGCGAGCGAGACATCCTCCTCTTCACTGGTGTGGAACCCCAACTCAAGTGGAAGACCTACGCTTCGACCATCGTGGATGTGGCGGTCCAGCATAAAGTGGAGATGGTGATCGTGGTGGGAAGCCTGTTGGACGGCATTCCTCACACAAGGGCTCCGCGGGTCACAGGCTCTGCCAACGTGAAGGACGTTGATGAGCTTATGGAGCAGGAGACCCTTCAGTCGTCCAACTACCAGGGCCCCACAGGTATCACCAGCGCTGTTATGGAAGAGTGTGCCAAGAACAACATCAAATACTCATCGTTGTGGGGACATGCCCCGCATTACCTCCAGACCACTCCCAACCCCCGGGTTTCTATGGCCCTGGTCAAGCAGATTGCGATGGTTCTTGGGCTGGATATCAGCATGGACGAATTGGAAGAGAGCTTCGGCCCGTACGACCGTCGAGTGGTGAGGTCGATGGCGACCGACCTGGAGGCTGTGAACTACATCCATGGCCTGGAGGACAAGTACGACCAGGCGTTAGAGTTGCAAGAAGATGCGATTCACGACGAGTTGCCGGACTCCGATGCAGTCATTGAAGAGGTAGAGGCGTTCTTTCGACAGAACTCGCCTGGAGATGACAGCGATCCATTCGGCCTTGGTGATATAGGGATCAGAGGCTAATGGGGTAGCCTGAGAAGCGAAACAAAAGAGAGCCCCTGAGTTCAGGGGCTCTCTTAGGGTCTAACGTTCTTGGGTAACCGTCAGGCCTGTAGGTCTAGGGCTAGCCTTGGCTACACTTCGCGGAACTCACCCTCTACCGTGTCGTCGGGCTTGTCTTCGTCTCCGCCGTCACTGGGAGCGCCCTCTGCGCTTGGTTCACCTTCACCGGGGCCTCCCGCCTGCTGGTAGACCGCCTCGCCCACCTTCTGCATGATGGCGTTTAACTCCTCCATCATCGTACGCAGGGTGGCTACGTCCTCGGTCTGAGCGCCTGCCGTGAGCGCCTCTCCCTTGGTCTGTATCTCCGTCTTCAGCTCTTCAGGGATGTGCTCTGCCTGCTCGTCCAGCAGCTTCTTGGCGCTGAAACCAAGCTGGCTGGCAGCGTTCCGCAGGTCGACCTCTTCCTTGCGTTCCTGGTCCTCAGACGCGTGCTGTTCAGCGTCCGTCACCATCTGTTCGATCTCCTCCTTGGAGAGGCCGGAGCTCGACTCGATGGTGATCTTCTGCTCACGGTTCGTTGCTTGATCCTTGGCGGAGACGCTGAGGATACCGTTGGCATCGATGTCGAAGGTCACTTCGATCTTCGGCGTGCCTCGTTGAGCTGGAAGGATGCCGTCAAGGATGAACTTACCCACGGAGCGGTTGTCGGACGCCATGGGTCGCTCGCCCTGCAGCACGTGGATCTCCACGCTCGGCTGGTTCTCGGCAGCAGTGGTGAATACCTCCGACTTGGATGTCGGGATGGTGGTGTTCCTGGTGATGAGCGCGTGGGACACTCCGCCTTCCGTCTCAATACCCATGGTCAGAGGCGTCACGTCCAGCAACAGGATGTCCTGAACATCGCCTTTCAGTACGGCAGCTTGGAGGGCTGCACCGGCAGCGACGGCCTCGTCAGGGTTGACCGAGTGGTTTGGCTCTTGCTTGAACATGGCTTTCACCCGCTCAATGACCGAGGGCATGCGGGTCATACCGCCCACCATGATGACCTCGTTGATATCGCTTACGGAGATGCCTGCATCCTTGATCGCCTGGTTGCAGGGGCCGTCCACGCGGGTCAGCAGGTCTTCCGTCATCTGCTCAAGCTGCGCCCGGGTCAGGGTGCGGACGAGATGCTTCGGCCCTGCCGAGTCAGCCGAAACGAACGGTAGGTTGATCTCTGTCTGTGTTACCGATGAGAGTTCGACCTTGGCCTTCTCAGCTGCTTCCTTGAGGCGTTGCAGCGCCATTCGGTCTGTGCCCAGGTCTATTGCAGTTTCCTGCTTGAACTCCTGCACCAGCCACTCCATCGCCTTCTGGTCGAAGTCGTCGCCGCCCAGATGGGTATCACCAGCGGTGGAAAGCACCTCGAACACGCCATCGCCTAGTCGTAGGATAGTGATGTCGAACGTGCCGCCGCCGAGGTCGAACACCGCGATGGTCGCCTCGCCATGCTTGTCCATGCCGTAGGCCAACGCAGCCGCTGTGGGCTCGTTGATGATACGGAGCACGTCCAGGCCTGCTACCTTGCCGGCGTCCTTGGTGGCCTGTCGCTGTGCGTCGTTGAAGTAAGCCGGTACAGTGACCACCGCCTCGGTGATCGTCTCCCCCAGCTTCGCTTCAGCGTCCGTCTTCATCTTCTGCAGGATCATGGATGAGATCTCCGGTGGTGAGTAGGTCTTGTCGCCCATGAACACGTGGGCGTCACCGTTATCAGCCTTCTCTATCTTGTAGGGGAGACGTTTGATGTCGTCCACCACCACCGGGTCGTCTATTTTGCGACCCATCAGCCGCTTTGCGGAGAAAACCGTGTGCTCTGGGTTCACAATGCCCTGACGTTTTGCTGCCAGGCCCACGTACCGTTCATTGGTCTTGGGGTTGATGGCCACCACGGAGGGCGTCAAACGTGAACCCTCAGCGTTCTCCAAGATTATGGGCACGCCGCTCTCTACATAGGACATCACCGAGTTGGTGGTGCCCAGATCGATTCCTAATACCTTTGCCATGTCTTAAGTCTCCTTGTCCTACGTTCTAGTTAGTTGTTTTCTGCTATTTGCTAGCTAAAGCTCTAAAGATTTCAATAGCCGCCCAGGTGCCGAAGCCCCAAGCAGCAGCTTCCTTAATGTTCTTTGTCTTCAGTCCGACACCCGCTGCAACTCCCGCACCTGCTAGTGGGGCAATCCACTCAGGTGCATCATGTATCAGGTGCCCAATGGGATTTTTCGAGGGTCAACCTTGTCAAAGTGACCCACTAAATGATTCGGGTATTTCCGTATATGAATGCCATCGAATCCACGGTATTGAACACTCGCACCTTTTAAGTCGTCTATGGTTGTTTTTTCGAAGCCAACGGGCAGGAACGACATATCGAAGTTCTCATGAAATTCTACGTGCACCCCATTTATAGTTGGCATATTGTTCCCCCCTTAGTTGTTTTCTGCTGTGCTCTCGACTTCTGCTTTTTTCACGACGACTACCTGCGCGGGTCGGAGCACTTTCCCGTTCATCTTGTAGCCCTGGCGTGTGACCTCCAGGATTTCGCCTTCTCTGCGCCCTGGCACATCCAAATACGATACGATCTCATGCTCCCAGGGGTTGAACGCGAGCCCTTCAGCTTCGATACGCTGCAGTCCCTCGCCTTCAAGGATGCTGTTCAACTTCCGTTCGATTAGCCTGAAGCCCTCCAACCATCCGCTGTCTGCGTCTGAACCCGCTGGTGGAGCCTGGCTCATCGCTCGCTCGATGTCGTCTAACGCCGGGAGAAACCGGAGGATGACCTGGGACTTGGCGTTGCCCAGAAGCTCCAACTTCTCTTCGTCAGCGCGTTTTCGGAAGTTGGCGAAGTCGGCCTGCCCCCTCTGTGCTAGGGCTTTGAACTGCGACTTTTCGCGCTCGGCCTCCTCAAGCTGAGCCTGGAGGAGTTCTATTTCCGTGGCTTCCGGTCCGGGAGAAAGGATTCCGCTGGCGACTTCCTCTCCCTCTTCTTTGGGGTCTTCACTGAACTCTTTCAAAGGGCCTCCTATTGAATGGGACTAAACTTGCGTGGGCGGCTCCACCGACCGTAGATCCTGGTCGCTGTAGTGGAGCAGGTCCAACACCGATGTCATTAGCTGTTGAATGGCGTCCTGGCCGTCTGTCCCAAGTTGGGTAGCCATGATCTGTTGCATGAGCTGCAATCGATTCACCATCTCGAGGGCTAGCTCGACTCCAGCCAGGTTCATGCCGCGGTCTTCGACGAGGTGCTTGATCATTCGCAATCGGCTGATATCGAGGTCGGAATAGTAGCGAATCTGGCCCCCGCTACGTGAGGGGTTCACCAACCCTAGGCGTTCGTACTTCCTGAGCGTCTGCGGATGCATATGCAGGATGCGGGCCGTGACGCTGATGACGTAGACGCCCTGGGATGCTTCATCCTCAACGTTGGTGTCCGGCTCATGTCTCTGGGCCGAGGCCTCAGTGGGCACAGGAAGCTGTGATGTTTCCTGTTTTGTATGGGTCTGCACACCGAATTCCAGAGGGAATGCTACCCCCGGAACTATGCGGATGCGTCGTACTTTTGGAGCCATAGACCTAACCTATTCCTTGCCAGTGCGTTATTAATAGAGTAATAGTTGATACGCGGCGTGTCAAGAGTTATACTGCTTGATGCCGCAAGGATGCTGACCGGAAAATCGCGACGGAATCCGAAACGGATTTCATGCATCCAACCTGGCGAATGGAACGTTATACAGGGTGACAGCGTTCATATACATGCAAGGCCCTCAGGGCCACAAGGTAAAGGAGTTCCAGGATGATCTATTTTAAGGCGTGTCCCAAGTGCAGGGGTGATATCCGTTTGCAGAACGATGGCACCGGCGACGCTCTCCACTGCTTGCAGTGCGGATTTGAGCGAGCCATTGCTCCCCATCTATTAGCGAAAGCTCGAGAGATGCGGAGGGTCCAAGCAGCTTAGCGTATTCACACTGGCTCAGACGCTTTGTGTCTGCCTGCCTGATATAAAAGAAGGCCCCGGTCACGGGGCCTTCTTTCTTTTTGTGCGCTAACCAGTGATGAAGAAGATCGCCTAGGGTTTTGGGTCTGTAGTGAACGCGACGCGTTGTAATCGATCCATCGCAGGCCAATCTACACGTCTGACACCTCGTAGTAGCGCCAACCTGTTCTCCGCCTGATCTACAAGTGAGGCCGCCTTCAGCCCCATAAATACCGGAGCGAACGGAGCAAGATACTGCACAGCCACGCTTAGCTGCGTTGTTGCGGCCCGGCCGTTGTGTCGTTCGAGTTGGAGCAGCCCCACCGACAGTTTGATGAGGGCGTAGTAGAACAGCTTTAAGGGGTAGGGCGCTTCGCCCCAGATACCTTCCAACGATTCATGGGCTTCAAAGTACAAGCCATCGCTCAATTGTTGGGTGCACAACGCGAATGCTGGTGGAGGGGTAGGGGTGTTCGGGAGGAGGGTGTTTAGCCCTTCATTGCGCAGTCGATCGAGCCAAAAGGCATCAAGGGCAGGTCGAGACAGGGTTGTGGCTTCTTCTTCGGGATTCATGGTGTTGGTTTGGATGGCCTAACAGAAACGCTGTTCCTTCCACGGGTCGCCGACCATATGGTACCCGCGCTGTTCCCAGAAGCCGGGCTTATCGTGTTCCATGAACTCCATGCCGTTGACCCACTTGGCGCTCTTCCACGCGTAGAGCTTGGGGACAATGAGCCGAAGCGGGCCGCCGTGGTCGCGGGCGAGATCTTGACCCTCCTGCTTGTGGGCGAAGAGCACATCGTCCTGTACCAGGTCTGCAAGCGAGAGGTTGGTGGTATAGCCACCGTAGCAGTGCAGCATCACATAGCCAGCGTTGGCGAAGGGTTTGATGAGCTTCATCACGTCCAGGATGGAGACGCCCTCCCAGGCGTTATCGAGTTGGCTCCATTGCGTCACGCAATGAAAATCGGAGGTCTGGGCCGTTGAGGAAATGGCTTTGAACTCATCCCACGACCACGTCAGTTCCTCCTCCACCAGTCCGAACACCTTGAACTGCCACGTCGACATGTCGACCTTGGGTGTTGAACCGAAGGTGAGCACGGGAAACTTGTCCGTTAGGTATTGGCCTGCTGGTACTCGGGGGTTGCCTGTGTTCGCCATACGCTCTTCCACTCCGGTTGTGTTTTGAACGGCACCTACGCTGCCTGAAAGCATCTGTGACAACCAACGAAACATCGCTTACCTTCTCAGAACCGCCGTTTGGCCCATCGTACCCACGTGTATGGGGTCTGTCAAAGCGATTCTTCAACATCTTACTTAGGTAACCGTCAGGGACTTGGGTCCAGGACAAGTCCTGGTTAGATGTCGCCGGTCAGGAGGTTCATCACCAGACCCGTTGGGAGTTTGGGCAGGAAGAACGTGCTCTTGGGCGGCAGGCGTTGGCCCTCGCGCACCAGCGACTCGAACAGCGTCATGTCTAGTGGGGGCACCAGGAAAGCAGCCTGACACGTGCCGTCAGCGATGCTCTTGAAAAGAACATCTAGTTCAGGTACGTATTCCACCTGGGCCTGATCACCGCTGGTGCCGCCAAGCACGGGATCCAGCACCGCCTGGTGCAGCAGCCACGCCTCGCACTGATAGAGGTCCGGAGTGGGCGCGAAGGGCAGCGATCCCGGTGGGAGTTTGCGACGCAGCGTCAGGAGTGACAGCCTGCCCTCTTCCGGTTCGATGAGGCCAAGGGTGGGGTTTCCGGCGCGGTTTTTCCACGTTTCTCTCAGGAATGCTCCCATGGTCTCGGCGTCCATGCCGCCGAGGGGGCGAGACTCTACCGTGAACAACCCATACACCTGCTCCTGCAACGCTGATAGCTTGTCGTTTGTCAGTCCTGAGAGCGCACGGTGGAACTCATGGAGCTGCATACCAGGGTCTTCCACGTCGATGAGGCACATCAGCACAAACTCAGAGCCTTGGGAGTCCAACCGTACCTTCTCCCGCTCTCGAACGTTGTCGCGGTACGCCAGGGCCGTCTCGTATCGATGATGGCCGTCTGCGATGTACAGCGGAATCCGCTTCAGTAGCGATCTGAGCTCTTCCGACGCTGCTTCGTCCTTCAGCGCCCAGACCTTGAACGCAGTTCCACCCTCCATCGTAGCGGTGAAGTCCGGAGGCCTGCTAGCCATCTGGTTCAGGAGCAGCGGTCTGATGCCACCGGGGTCGCGGTACATGGACATGATAGGGCTGAAGTTTGCGCCACAGGCCTCCATCATCGCCAATCGGTCTTCCTTGGGGCCCTTGCGCGTGTACTCATGAGGCAGCACAACGCCTCGCTCGTACTCTTCAAGATGCACAGCCGCGTAGAAACCCATGCGCAGGTGCGTGCCGCTGGTGTCCGTATACTCCTCCTGCATCAGGTAGTACGCCGGTTGCTCATCCTGGATGAGGACGTTACTCGCCATCCACTCCTGTAGTTGCGAGGCGGACTGTGCGTAGACGTCCGCGACCTCTGTCGCAGGTTTTGGCAGCTCCAATCGGACAACATTGTGGGGGCTGCGGGACAGCAACTCCTCACGCTGCTCTCCGCTAATGCCATCGAACGGTGGACACAACTCGTCGCCGAGATTAGTGGATTGCTCTGGGTTGAATCGGAGGCCGCGGAACGGGCGTACGTCTGCCACTGTAGCTCCTTCAGATGGTCTGTCTTATCACAGTATATAGAAGGGCTTGGTCTACTCCAAGGGGCAGTGGTGGCGAAGTGAGGCATTTCCATGGAATCCATCACTTAGCTACCCCCTATCGACATTGCCTAAGCGTAGAATTCCCCTTGACGCAGGTCGAGGAGATGAATAGCCTACTGCTACGATTCACGTGGATACAACCGTGTAGCCAGACAGAGGGGGCAAGTGCCAGCAACCAGCGATGCCATCAAACGTACGGATGAGCTCCGAATAGAGCTTGATCAGCACAACTATCGCTACTACGTCCAGGACGACCCATCCGTCAGCGATGCGGTGTATGACGCCCTCATGCGCGAGTTGCGCGAGTTGGAGACCCAGTACCCTGATCTGGTAACGCCAGTATCACCGACACAACGCGTGGGTGCGCCGCCGGCTCAGGGGTTTGCCGAAGCGCCCCATCGTGGCCAGATGTTCAGCCTTGGCAACGCATTCGACGATGAAGAGTACATGGCATGGGTTGAGCGCACGAGGCGACTGCTTAACGACCGCGACTTCGACCTCACGTGCGAGCTCAAGATCGACGGTCTTGCTGTGTCCCTAACCTATAAGGACGGCGTGCTGGTACGCGGCGCGACTCGCGGCGACGGCCTTAAGGGCGAAGATGTAACCAGCAACGTCAGAACCATCAAGAGCGTCCCCCTCCGCCTCCTGGGCTCCCCTCCAACGTTGATAGAGATTCGTGGTGAGATCTATATGAGCCGTGAGGGGTTCAAGCGGATGAACGAGACGCGGGCTGCAGAGGGACTGGCACTGTACGCCAACCCACGCAACAGCGCCGCCGGATCGGTTCGCCAACTTGACCCTGCTATTACGGCGTTGCGACCCCTCGATATCTGGATTTACGGCATCGGCGTTGTGGAGGGCAGTACGATCCCGGACACCCAGTGGGATCTGCTGGCATGGCTCAACAGCATGGGCGTCAGGACGAATCCCAACAACATACACTACCCCACGCCTCAAGGCGCGATTGACTACTATCGGAAGTGGCTGGAAGCCCGCGAGGGTCTGGATTACGACACCGATGGAATGGTGGTCAAGGTCAACAGTCGTGCCGATTGCGATGTGCTCGGCGTCGTCGGACGTGAACCACGCTGGGCCATCGCCTACAAGTGGCCCTCACAGCAGGAGATCACCCAACTACTCGAGATCCGCGTCAACGTGGGCCGTACGGGCAAGATCAACCCCTATGCCGTGCTGGAACCCATTGGCGTGGGTGGCGTCACCGTGCAGCATGCTACCCTGCACAACGAAGACTACATCCATGACAAGGACATCCGCGTGGGCGATTGGGTGGTCGTGGAACGGGCGGGCGAGGTCATCCCGCAGATAGTCCAGAGCTTGCCTGAGCGACGGGCAGCGGATGCCCCGGTGTTCAACATGCCGGAATATTGCCCTGTGTGCGGCACCAAGGTGACTCGTGCTGGGGGGGAATCGGCACATTACTGCACCAATCCGGCCTGCCCCGCACAGCTTTCAGAGAACATCTTCCACTTCGTCTCCAAGGGCGCGATGGACATCGACGGCATGGGCCCGAAGCTGGCTACCGCCTTGCTCAATGCCGGACTTATCACCGATGTAGCTGATATTTTTTCGCTGAAGCTTGAGGACATGGTCGAGCTTGAACGCATGGGCGACCTCCTGGCAACGAAGCTGGTGACCAACATCGCGGCCAGCAAGCAGCAGCCGTTGCACAGGCTCCTGTTCGCGCTGGGCATCATCCACGTAGGCGCAGAGGTCGCTGAACTGCTGGCAAACGACTTCGGCACAATGGACAAGCTCATCGCCGCCACAGAGATTGAATTGACCGAAGTGCCGGGAATCGGCCCCAAGATCGCAGAGAGCATCGTGGGGTACTTCCAGGACGAGGGCAACGTCGCTCTCATAGCCAAGCTGCGTGAAGCCGGCGTCCGTATGGATGCTGACATCCCCGAAGCACCAGCAGAGGGACTGCCGATGTCCGGGATGGTCTTCTGCTTTACCGGAACGCTCTCGGAGATGTCACGAACGCAGGGCGAGGAGCGGGTCAAGGCTCTGGGCGCAACTGCTTCAGGCTCCGTGACACAAAAGACCACTCACCTGGTTATAGGCGAGAAGCCCGGCGCTTCCAAGGTGAAGCAAGCAGAGAAATACGGAACAGAAGTGTTGGACGAGGCAGCGTTCATGGCGTTCTTGCCTAACTAATATCCACACCTTTATCGCAATTTTCTGCTCATGGACTGATTGGTTCAGCCCTACCTTTGGATTTAAACCCATAACCCGTGAGTAACCGTCAGGCACATAGGTCCAGGGTGATACCCTGGGGAGAGATGTCTATGCCCGGCCCGACATTGGATTTCATCATTGACCGCTCCGGTGAGCCGCAGCCGTGGACCACGGTGTACAACGGCATCGAGTACTCCGGGGAGGTGGTCTCCGCCGGTGATTGGGAGCCTCGCTGGGGCGAACCCCTGGAGGGCAAGGCGTTTTTCCGCATCGTGTTTCTGCACACGACGCCTGACGACCGCACCTTCGATCTGCGCGGCACCAAGACGGCGGTGTGTCTGCCAGGAACTTTGCTTGATCTGGATTCAGGGCCATTGGGCGAGGAGGTCTGTAGCATCAGAGAGGCAAGAGCCGCATACGCCACACGTCCGAGCTCAGGGGTTGAACCGCTGCAGGGCGCGCTGGAAGAGGCCGAACAACTAGCGCGACGCCATGCGCTGGATGCTACAACTCAGGGCTTTGCAGAGGGCACTGTTCTACGGGCTGATGATGCCGCTTTGCAGCCCGGCGATGTTCTTCCGGGTCCGGTGACCGATGTTTGGATAGATGCGTTGACGGAGCAACTCCTGGCCGACACATATCCTCTCCTCCCTATTGACGGCGTGGCGTTCCCCACGCCCCTTGACGCTGAGGGAGTCGCGCTGCTGTTCGAAGCGTTGCTCGCCTCGCACCCGACTGCCAACGCGGTGGAAGTGCTTCGGCAGTTCGGCCCGGGTTTGGAGCTTACCCCGCCCGGTTACGAGGACTGTGCCATTCTTGATGCGATACAGGAGGCGATGGACACAGCCAACAACGATGTGGATATCGGGACGTTGGTGAGAGATCTCACTCACCAGGTAGGACTGTCTGGACCGCTGGCCACGTTGTACCTGCTCGTTTTCATCGCGCGGAACACCCCTGCGGTTCAGGTGTCGATTCAATCCTCCAACAGCCTTAAGACGAGAGATGGGGAGCCCTTCTTGGGCGACCGTATCACGTGGGATGTTTTGAGCGCACTCCAATGGAGCGCTGACATCGCGAATGGCTTGGACACGCTGAGCCTGCTTCAACCGCCCACCTGGCGCACTGTGGTGCCATATGCTCACCAGCTTGGTTCACTCGACGCGGCTGACGACAGTGCCCAACAAGGCAAACTCATGGGCTCGCTGCAAGCGTTGAAGGCAGAAGTGGAAGGCCTCTCGGCTGAATTGGGGCCCCTCGCTCGCGTCCGAGGCGCGCCAATGCCAGTAGCGCTGATGGGTGACATCGAGATGCTGGGCGAGATCGCGGACGCGAGCGACCATATCGAGTTCTACAACGTGTGCGTTCGATGTGCGGCGTCGCCATCGCGCCTCGGTGAAGCTGCCGCGTGGGCGCGGGAGCTAAGACCCTTCGCTGCCGAGAGTAGCAACTATCAACACATAGTTAAGTACCTTGAATCGGTTCCAGTGGCTTCGGCGCCCGGAGAGCTGCTGCTGATGCGAGAGGCGTTGCAGGCTCAGTTGGCTTTAGAACATCTGGTGGATGCCCCCTCCCGGTGGCCTGCGTTGCGGGAGCAGGGTGAGGGCTTCATACGGAGTTATATGACCCAGTATCACGCTCACCACCTGGAGTACCATAGGTGGATGGGTGTGTTGCGAGAGAAATTGGACAGAGCATCGGGGCGAGTCGGCGCTTTAGAGCGACTGAACGCCCTGTCTGCGGTGGGCCCTGTTGTAAACCCAGAGCTGCCTGAGGCGTACAGTGCCCTGGAAGGTGGTATCACACCATGTGGCGTAGAGCCAGCCGACCTGGCCTTGGACGCTCAGCCTATCTGCGAAGTGTGTGGCCTCGACACCTGGGAGGGTCCGCCCGAAGCTGAGGTTGAAGACTGCCTCCGTCAGCTAGATCTGACCCTTGAGACCCAGATGTCACGACTTCGAGAACGGCGGTTGGGCTTATGCTAGATGAGTCCGGCACGCCGCCGGTGGTCCGGTTCCTCCGCGTTCTCCGTGCCGCCGATGTGGATGCCCTGGACTAGCGTGTGGCTGAGTTCTTGAAGACGTTGCTGCCATCACAATGAAAGCGCCTAAATGAAAGTCATCGTAGGCCTCGGAAACCCGGATAAAAAGTACGAGAATACTCGACATAACATCGGTGCGATGGTTGTTGCCCGTTTATCGTCGCTGTGGGGTATATCGCTGGCCCGTCGCAACCCCCATGCCCTTGTTGGCCAGGGAGTGGTCGGCGAAGAGACTGTGGTGCTTGCCAGACCTCGCTCGTACATGAACCAGAGCGGCGGGCCTGTGGCCTATCTGGTCGATCGATTCCGTATCCCGCTAGAAGACCTGCTCATCATCTATGACGAGATGGACTTACCGCTGGGCACTACCCGGATCAGATCTGGTGGAAGCAACGGCGGTCATAACGGACTGCGTTCCATCATCGATGCGCTGAAGACGCAGGATGTGCCGCGTATGCGCCTGGGTGTTGGCCGCTCGCCCTACGCCGATGCCATCAGCCATGTGCTGGGCCATTTCACGAAGGATGAGAGCCCGGAGGTTGAGAAGCTCCTCGACCGCGCTGTGGAGGCCGCAGTGTGTTTTGTTGAGGCCGGCGTGAACGAGGCGATGAACAAGTTCAACCAAACGCCGTCGGACTCCAACGACAACGATGACTAGCGGTCGCCCAACCTAGACTCGTGTATCATAACGCCGTCAAAACCACGGGGACTGAAAGGGGACACTATGTTTTATGAGCTTCGGACGTACACCGCCATGCCGGGGAAGCTGCCCAATATCGTGGCGCGATTCCGCGATTTCACGTCTGCTGCCTTCACCCGCCACGGATATCACATCATCGGCTTCTGGACCAACCACATCGGCGGCTCCAACCAGGAGCTGATCTATATGTTGCAGTGGGAGAGCTACGAGGAGCGTATCAAGTGCTTCGCGTCATTCCGCTCCGACCCTGAGCGGACCAAGTTCTTTGCAGAGTCCGAGAAGGATGGCCCCATCGTGGCCAGCGTGAACAACGTCATGCTGGAGGCGACCGACTTCTCACCGCTTAAATAGCGACTGCTTGAAACGTTAAGCGCGCCTTCCTGATAGTAGTCAGGTTGGCGCGTTCGTTGTTTTGTAACCGTCAGGCACTTGGGTCTCCCGATAGATCGGAACTAGCCCTTCGAGAGGCCTTGGAGGACCAGGCGGATCTGCTCCTCTACGGGTAGGCTGGGGTCGGCACCCGCAGCTGTGACCGCTGATCTTGCCTCGATGGCCGTGTACCCCAGCGCTATGAGGGCTTCCGTAACATCGTCGGCTGTGGAGACCGCCACCGGCGCTGCGCCTCCGACCCACACCATGTCCAGCTTACCCTTCAGCTCCACGACGATGCGTGCTGCCGTTCGCTGCCCGAGGCCTGGGGCTTGTGCCAGGGCCTTGGTGTCCTCTGCCGCAACCGCTGAGACCAGCGCCTCCGGTGTTAGTGCTGACAACAACGAATGAGCGTGACGCGGGCCTATCCCAGACACGCCGATAAGCATATCGAACAGAGTGAGAGCTTCTGGCGTGGTGAAGCCGTGGAGCACCAGCGAATCGTCCCGAACCATGAGTCGTGTGTGGAGGTGCACCGCAGCCCCCGTTGAACCAAGGGCCGGGATGCTCGACGATGGCACAGACACCTGAAGGCTGACACCGCCTACGGTGATCGTTACCGAGTCCGGGCCTATTGCCTCCAGGGTTCCTCTGATGCCAGTGATCATAGTTGCTTCCTAAGTGCTAATTGGCTGCAGGCTTTTTAATGAGACTAAAGCCGGAGCAGTGAGCTCTCACTCGGGTAACCGTCAGGCACATGGGTCCAGGGCATTGCCGTGGTTAGGTTCCTGTTAATGATTTAAGCCGCTCCTGTTGTACGTAGCATAGCGCAACTGCCAGCGCGTCGGATGCGTCTGCGGGCTCCGGCGGGTTCGCCAACCCCAGGAGTAGACCTACCATCGTAGCTACCTGGTCCTTGTTGCTCTGACCGTATCCTGACACGGCACTTTTCACCTGCGATGGCGCATATCGGAACACGGGAAGGCTGTAGTGTGCTGCTGCTATCAGCGCAACAGCCTGGGCCTGTCCTACGGCAATGGCTGAGCGGACGTTAGCCTTGGGGCCACCACGGGCGGCGCCTTGAACGGGTACAAAGGGTTCCTCCACCGCGATCACGTCAGGATGCAACGATTCAACAAGCTGGAGGAGTTCAGCATGGATGACGTGGAGACGTTCGCCCAGAGAGAGGGACTTCTTCGCATTCAGGACGCCAGCAGTAACGTATCGTCCTTCCCAGTTGTCCACTTCAAGCAGGCCATACCCCAGGTGTAGGGTGCCGGGGTCTATGCCGAGGACGCGCTGGGTCATCGGCGGGCCTACGCTGCGGACCCGTACTTTTCCAGGACAGCCTCAGGGAAGTCAGCGTTGGTGTGCACTTTCTGCACATCGTCCAGGTCTTCCAGCTTGTCCAGAAGCCGGAGGGTCTGCTCTCCAGTCTTGTCGTTCAGCGTGGTCTGGGTTGTGGGAACCATCGTCACTTCTGCAGAGGCTGCCTTGAAGCCCGCCTCTTCAAGAGCGAGACGCAGTGGCTCAAAGTCCTCAGCGGATGTCCTGATTTCGAGCGTGGATTCTTCTCCGATGGTATCCTCGGCCCCGTTCTCGATGGCGAGGAGTTCAGCCTCTTCCATCTGCGAAGGTGTCAATTCCAGGGTAATGACGCCCTTCAGATCGAACAGATAGCTCACAGAACCTACTTGGCCCATCTTGCCGTTGTTCCTATCGAAGGCGTTGCGGACTTCAGACGAGGCACGGTTGCGGTTGTCCGTCACGGTCATTACCAGGATAGCTGCGCCGCCAGGGCTGAACCCCTCATACATCAACTCTTCCAAATCGGCCTGGTCGTCACCCTGGCCTGTTGCGCGTTTGATTGCGCGATCAATGTTGTCCAGGGGCATGTTGCCGGAGCGTGCTTGCTGAATAGCAAGTCGGAGGCGAGGGTTCATGTCAGGGTCGCCGCCGCCGGTCTTGGCCGCAACCACAATCTCTTTGGTCAATCGAGTAAACAGTTGACCACGCTTCTGATCAAGCGCACCCTTTTTGTTTTTGATTGTTGACCATTTGGAGTGGCCGCTCATCGTATCCTCCTTGCCGGTTATCTGGCGTCATTCTACTGTCTGAGAAATGCCAGGTCAAAGGCAGGGCTCGCCCTGCACCTAAGTGCCGCAACCATAGAGCATACCTTCTCATTCAATCGAACAACCGTGAGGAATAACTAGGCCAATGCATGAGCAATGATAAGAGTAGTTAGGTTGGCGCGTTCGGTTTAGATAGCTGCAGGCATATGGGTCCAGGGTTTAACCCTGGCTAAGCCTGGTTAGAGGAGGCCGGGAATGACTTCGATTATAATCTTGCCTAATTCGATATCCACCTGGGTGACCACGTCAGGCGTTGCTGGGATGAGCACCTCGCCCTCCGCCGTCTGCACTACGTACACGTCGTTACTGCCTGTGGTGATAATATCGGTGACTTTGCCCAGAGAACGGCCGTCAGTAGTCCAGACGTCCAAGCCGACGATCTGGTAGTGGTAGAACGTGCCCTCAGGGAGGGAAGGAGTCTCGCTGGCTGGTGTTTCCAGAATCGCCCCCTGGAGGTCGGCGGCATCGTTGCGATCGTTGATCCCCTGAAGCTTGAGGATCAACATCTTTCCTTGCTGTCGCGAACTTTCGCACACGTACGCGCGCTCGCCGATGATGAAACGAGCGCCGCTCACGAAGCGATCCGGGATGTCGCTGAGGGATTCGATCTTGACGTGGCCTATCCTGCCCCACACACCAAGTATGCGGGCCACAGCGATACGATCAGGGTTCGGTGGCTGTTCAGCGGAGGGAGACGACATAAGCGAAGGGCTCTTCCTCAGAGACAGTAGTGTTGGCTATAGGATCTGCAGAGAGGCGCGGACGCCCTGTTTGATGGCTACTACTCTCAACATGACGCGCATTGCCTCAGCAACCCGGCCCTGCTTCCCGATGATGCGGCCCTTATCGTCCGGGTCTACCTCAAGCTGAATGACATACACGCCATCTTCTTCAACTTGAGTGACCTTGACCGCATCAGGGTTGTGTGCCAACGACTTGGCGATGTATTCGATAAGCTCACGCATGCGTTAAGCCTTCTCCAGCACACCTAAGTTCCGTAGCATCCTTGAGACCGGTTCAGAAGGCTGAGCGCCATTCTTGATCCACTCGGCTGCCTTCTCGGTGTTGAGTTCAATCGTTGCGGGTTCAGTACGAGGGTTGTACAGCCCTAACTGCTCAATGTACCCACCATCCCGAGAGGATCGTGAATCCATGACTACAATACGGTAACTGGGTTGGTGCTTCTTACCCATACGCCAGAGTCTGATGCGTAACATGAAAAGTAGGGCTCCTCGATAGATATAGCTTCCCAAGTATTATAGGTATCCATTGTACCTACTGTCAAACCAGGGCAATGCCCTGGACCCACATGCCTGGCGGTTACCCAACCAAGGATGTTAGACAAGGCAGTAGTACCTCACTCTTTTGTCTTATCAGATACTTGCTATACCAGATATGAGTAAGCCTGGGTCCAGGGCTCAGCCCTGGCTATTCGTGGCGAAGTGCTTCGATGGGGTGCATCTTCGCTGCCTGCATTGCGGGGTAGATGCCGAAGAACAACCCTATGCCTCCCGAGACAGCCATGGCCAGGATAGCGATGTTTGTACTGAATGATGTGTTGAAGGTCTGGGTTCCCAGTTGCACGCCGTCCAGCACCTCCGTAAGGCCGAGGCCCAGAGCGACGCCCAGGACGCCGCCGGTCAGGCTCAGCAGGACGGCCTCAACCAGGAACTGCGATAGGATGTCGCGACGCTTGGCCCCCATTGCCTTGCGGATGCCTATCTCCCGTGTCCGCTCAGTCACGGACACCAGCATGATGTTCATGACGCCGATACCGCCTACCAGCAAGGAAATGCTGGCGATGGCGCCAAGGAACACCACAAAGGTCTCGTTGGTCTCCTCCAACGTCTCAATGGTCTCCTGCTGGTTGGTGATCGTAAAGTCGTCGTCACCGGTGATGCGGTGACGCAGTCGGAGGATGTTGCTGATCTCGTTGACAGCGGAGTCGGCGGAGTCGTCGTTGATCACCTGGACGTTCACCGTCTGTACGCTGATCTCACCCTGGGCCGTTCGCTCTGTTCCCAATCGAAAATACGCCGTGGTGATGGGGATGTACGCCTGGTCGTCCTGGTTGCCGAACCCACCGGACCCCTTACTCTTCATAACGCCGATGACCTCAAATGGCCGACCGCTAACCTTGATCGTCTGATCGATCGGGTCTCTGAGGCCAAAGAGGTCTTCAACCACATCTGGTCCCAAAACGATCACTTGCGATGCTGCATTCACGTGGGCGGGCGTGATGGGCTGGCCGGACTCCACCTCAAAGCTCCGAACCGGGAGGTATTCGGGGGTGATTCCGATGATTCGCGTGTTCGTGTTTTCTCGCTCAAACACTAACTGCCCTCGAAGTTGGGTCTCAGGGGCTACAGCACCAACAGACGGCGCCAGAATAGGGTCTATCAACGCCTGGGAGTCCTCCAGCGTCAAGTTGGCCGCGCTGCCCTGTGCTCCGGCGAATCCGAACTGGTTGGTTGCGCCCGAGCGAATGAACAGTAAGTTGGTGCCAAGCGACTCGATGCGAGAGGTGATGGACTCCTGAGCTCCACGGCCGATGGCCATCAACGTGATGACGGCCGACACGCCGATGATGATGCCAAGCAATGTCAATCCTGACCGAAGCTTGTTGGAGTTCACAGCATCTATTGCTGTGAGAAACGTCGTCAGCGGGTTCATGCGTCAGTTCCCATCGGGATGAGGTGTTCACCGGCGTTCATCGGGCTGGTCACCGGCTCATCGCTTATCACTCGGCCGTCTCGAAACGATACAATCCGGTTGGTGTGCTGCGCAATGTCCAATTCGTGGGTAACCATCAACACGGTCAGTCCCTCGTCTCTGTTGAGGTGTTGGAAGACAGCCATGATCTCATCGCTGGACTTGGAGTCCAGGTTGCCGGTGGGCTCGTCGGCCAGCATGATGGAGGGGTTCTTCACCAATGCTCTCGCAATCCCTACGCGCTGTTGCTCTCCGCCTGAGAGCTCCGCCGGGTGGTGTTTTGCCCTGTTGGCCAACCCAACCCTTTCCAGTGCCTCCATAGCCCTGGCGCGTCGGTTTTTGCCGTTGCCATACATCAAGGGCATTTCCACGTTGGCGAGAGCGCTGGCACGGGGCAGCAGGTTGTAGGTCTGGAAAACGAAGCCGATCTTGCTATGACGTATCTCAGCAAGCTGGTTGTCGTTCATCCTGCCTACGTCCTCACCCTCAAGGACGTAGCGGCCTGAGGTTGCCACGTCCAAACACCCCAAGATATTCATCATCGTAGACTTGCCGGAGCCTGAAGGGCCCATGATGGACAGCATCTCTCCCTGTTGAACAGAGAGGCTTACACCCTGAAGCGCAGCGACTTCAACGTGGCCCATCTGGAATATCTTGGAAACGTCTTGTATATCTATCATCGGCGTTGTTCTCAATCCGTAGGAATAACGTGTTGGCTATCGTGCAGGGGGAGTCCGTCCGCCTGCGCCGCCGCCACCGCCCGCGCCGCCACCCTGGCTTCGTTGCTCCAAGAACCTACGCCGCTGTTCACCGGTGAAGTTGCCGCCACCCAAGCCACCGAAGCCGCCACCCAGCCGGACGATGTTGCCGAAGAACTGGTTGGTAGCACCGCCCTGCGTGGTGGATACCACCATGTCGCCCTCTTCCAGGCCAGTAAGGGCGATCGTCCAAAAGCCATCGCTGCTGCCCAGGGTTATCGCTCGTTCCGTGATCTCGCCCTCAAAACTGACTAGCACGATAGGTTCCTCGATGGTGCCTGCGATGGATGTGCTGGGAATGAGCAGGACGTCTGATTCTTGTTGAAGGACGATGTTCGCAGTGGCGCTCAGACCTTCACGAAGTCGTAGTCGACCAGGCGTCTGAACTTCGATCTGGATCGGATACGTCACCACGCCCTGCTGGTTTACTCCTGTTTGGGAGACGCTGGTGACCACGCCCGGAAGCTGGATCCCTGGTAGTCCATCCAGTGAGATGCGCGCTTCAGCCCCCACCCGTACGGCCAGGACGTCTATCTCATCCAATCGAGCGTCCACTTCCGCCACGGACGGGTCTACTACTTCGATTGCCGCGTTGTTTGCGCCGGCAGCCCGCCCGACTTCGATGTTGACGCTGCCGATGAAGCCGTTGAAGGGGGCCTTGAGTACCGTGAGTTCCAGTTTCTGTTCTGCGGTACCTACCGTAGCGGCGGCGGCGTTCACTTCTGCCTCACGCAGGGTCAACATCAGCGTGTCTGGCAGCGCGATCACATCTGCAAGGTTGTCGTTGGCCTCGGCCAGTTGTGCGAAGGCCACTTCCATTTCCCGCTGCTTGACCACGATCTCCAGCGGGTTGGCACCTTCAATGGCTGTCTGCAGCTTCTCTTCCGCGTTGCTCAGAGCCGATGTAGCCGAGTCAACTGCCTTCAGGGCGTTTGATATCGTCTTTGCTGCAGAGGCGTCTATTGAACCCCAGGAGCTGAGCGCTTTGTCCATTGCGGTCCATGACTTATCGATTTTTGATCGAGCACAGACGTCCTGAGAGCGCAACGTGATGTTTGCGCAGGTGCCGAAGATATTCCCCGGAAAGAGCGTCAACCACGTTAGAACGGTGAACTCACTCCAAGCTGTATCAGGGTCTTCGACTAAATCAGGAGTGAAAGCGAGGACCGAATTGATGGGGTCGTCGCGTTGGAGGGCAGTGAAGAGGAAATCCAGGTTGATTGCGTGGGATGACAGGAAATCATCTACGGTCATCTTGTATTCAGCTTCAGTCAGCGTCATTCCAAGGAAGTTGTTGATCGTGGTCTGATAGCCCTCTTGCGCATTGGTCAACGCAGTTGTGGCAGCCTGTATCTTTGCTACTTGATCCGTCTGTTGGAAGGCAAGGTCGTTCTGGGCGCTCGCCAGAGAGGCATTCGCCGTGGCTTCCTGACTCTGGGCTTCCTCAAGGACGGCCAGAGAGACCGGGCCCTGGATCTCTGCAAGCGCTGTAGTCGTCTGATCTAGCTTCAACTCTGCTGAAGCCACAGTCTTCTGCGCTTGCGCTAACTCCAATGGGGTTTGTGGGGCCTGTGCTAGTTCATATGCGTCCGTAGCCTTCTGAAGGTTGACCTGAGCCTGGGCAAGCTCTTTCTGGAGTTGGGCCACAGTATCGTCGTCCAGCCTCGCCAGTTCTTGTCCTGTCTGCACGGTGTCCCCAACGGCTACAGCTACTTCTGCCACCGTTCCCTGGGAACCGAAGAACAGGTTCTCACGGTTGGAGAACACGATGCTGCCGCTACTGGTAATCTGGTTTATCAGGTCTCCCCTACGCACCTCAACGATCTGCTGCCCTTCCTCCAGTGTCCCGCTCTCCGTTGAGTCACTTTGGGTATAGGCGTAAACCCCGCTCCCTGCTGCTCCCGCCACAACAACCGCAATGACGATTGCCTGCCAGGCTTGAAGTGATTTCAATCGATTAAACAGGTTGCCCATGAAGTTCCTCCATTGGATGGCCGGGATTTCCGTAGTTAGACCACAATCGTTTTTTAAGCGCCTGATGCCCTATTAGTAAATCGCCCCCAAGAACTCGTTACGGATGATAACGAATTTTTGGGGGCAAAGTTAGTAGGGTAGTAAATTTACGCACATCGTCCTGTTTGACGCAGTGTTCATCGATACAATGCGATTATTGGCCCTCTGCTTCGTTTTCTTCTATGACCTTATCTATCACCTGCTTGAAGAACTCGTATGGATGTGCTCCAGTGAACAGGTATTTGCCGATGGTGAACGCTGGGATGCCGTTGATCCCATGCGAGAGCGCTTCCTGATATTGCTGTTGCACCGTGCCCGTATGAGTCTGCTGGCTCAGCGCTTCTTCAAGCTTGTCCGCGTCCAGCCCAACCTCTACTGCCGCCGCTTTTAGTACAGACACCTGCTCGATGTCTTCGCCTCGCTCCCAGTAGGCACGATAAACGGCATGGTGGAAGGGTATCTCAAGGCCGTTCTGCTTGGCATGCTCGGTAGCTTCCAGCGCAGGCACAGTGTAAGGCGTGTGCGGGCTGCGACGCATGGTCAGGCCCGCTTCCTCCGCCAGGGTACGCAGGGGCTCGTTCAGTTCACCGTTGGGGCCCTCGCCTTCGCGTGGCTGTCGGTCCCTGCCTCCTAGTTCCATGTCCGGTCTGAGGAAGAACGCGTGGGTTTCCACCTCTATGGAATATTCCTCTTGGAGTCGTGTCAGCCTCTCCAGGCCGATGTAGCACCAAGGTCATATATAGTCATACCAAACGGTGATGGGAACTGTCTGGGTCTTGCTGGCCATAGCTATCCCCCTGCATTAGTTGCGACAGTATACCATGCGTTTGTGCGCCGTTAGAGCGTCCTTTTTGTATCTGGCGGCGACTGTTTCACCTTGACATGAATGGGGTTGAACGCTAGTCTGAATATAGATGTAGCCCGTATATTTAGGCGAGATTGGGGGCACCGTGCCCAGGTACGATTACCAATGTACAGAATGTAACCATCTATTTGAGCTCAAACAGGGCTTCGATGCAGAGACCGTCACAGACTGCCCGAAGTGCGGCAAGATAGCTGAACGACAGATTAGCTTGGTACCCGTTATCTTCAAGGGTAGCGGCTGGTATGTGAACGATTATGGCAAGAAGAAGAGCACCCTTGGTGACTCATCTTCTTCAAACGGTAGTGATGGTGGCAGTGACGGTGGCGGCGACAGCGCTGCTTCTAGCCACGACGATGGCGGCCATTCCCACAGCCATGGCGGCCATAGCCACACCCACGATCACGGCTCCGAAACCAGTACTACCCCAGCACCTGCAGCCGAATCTTCTTCCTCAGACAAGTAGCGGTAACCCCTCGTGCGGGCGTTGATCCAACGTGTCTCGTCCGCCTCCGTCAGCATCGATGGTGAGAACCTTGGTAGCATAACGACTGGCCTTGTGGTGCTCCTTGGCGTGGGCGAGGGCGATACGCAGGAAGACGCACGATACATCGTTGATAAGACCCTCAACCTCCGTGTCTTCCCCGACGATGCTGGACGCTTCGATCGCTCATTGATAGACATCAACGGCGATTTGCTGGTGGTCAGCCAGTTCACCCTCTATGCCGATACCCGAAAGGGCCGTCGACCCAGCTTCACCGGTGCAGCCCTCCCCGAAGTAGCCAACCCCCTCTACGAGAGTACGGTCGAGCTGTTCAAGGCGTCGTACCACAACGTGGTCACTGGTCGCTTCGCCGAACATATGCTGGTGAACATCCAGAACGATGGCCCTGTCACTATCATGCTGGACTCTGCGGAAAGGGAAAAGCCGAGGCGGTAGGGCTAGCCAATTGAAGAGAAGTTTCTTAGGTAACCGTCAGGCGCTTGGGTCGAGGGCTAGCCCTGGTAGGAGATGTCCATGCTGATATCCAGCGCCTGAGCCGAGTGGGTGAGCGCTCCCACTGATATCAGGTCAACGCCTGTTGCTGCGACGGCCTGTATTGTTGTCAAGTTGATGCCGCCGGACGCCTCCAATAATGCACGGCCCTTGTTGACCTCCACTGCCTTGCGCATCTCGTCTGGCGACATGTTGTCGAGCAGCAGGAGCTGCGCCCCGGCTTCCAACGCTTCTTCGGCTTCTGCCACTGACGTCACTTCCACCTCTACTTTGATCGTGTGTGACGCACGCTCGTGGGCCTGCCGCACAACATCGCCCAGGGACATCCCTCGGAGCTTCAACGCTGCAATGTGGTTGTCCTTGATGAGCACTCCATCGCCGAGGTTCTGACGGTGGTTGTGGCCGCCTCCGCATCGCACGGCGTACTTCTCCAGTGAACGCAGGCCGGGGATGGTCTTACGCGTATCGATGATCTGGGAGCCCGTGCCATTCACTGCCTCCACGTACGTTGCGGTCGCCGTAGCGATGCCACTAAGGTGCTGCATGAAGTTCACGGCGGTGCGCTCCGCCTTTAGCATGGTGGCCGCAGAGCCGCTGACCCGGAGGATGACGCTGCCTCGCTCCATGCTTGCGCCATCGGCCAGAGCGACTTCCACGGTCAGGTCAGGGTCGACGCGATGGAACACCGCAGCAGCAATCTCACTGCCTGACAGCACCCCCGGGGATTTTGCGTGGAGTGTGGCCGTAGCCTGCAGGTCGTCCGGGATCAGCGCGTCTGTTGTAGCATCGCCGATGCTAAGGTCTTCCTGGATAGCCCGGTCAATGAGGTCGTTCACTTCAGGGGTGAGTGGCATCGTGCGTTTCCTGTCTAAATCGTGAGTTGGAGAAGGTCATGGCCTACTTTGAAGTCACCTTTGTACGTAGATGTGATGACGCCGGTGGCCCACGCTTCATCGAAGTTGCTGGGCAGGTGGGACACCACCAGCCGTGGCACGCCGGATTCCTGCGCCAGGATCCCTAGCTGATCCGGTGCTGTGTGGGAATCGGCGATGCGATTACGTATCTCAGGCTGAGTTTGAAGTTGGTTGCCCTGCGGATCGACCATATAGTTGGCTTCGTTTGCCGGTCGACCCTGGGTCAGCTCATGCACAAGCAGGTCTGCGCCCGTGGCTGCTTTGATGACGGCATCGCATGGTGCAGTGTCGCCGGAGATGACCAGCTTGGTGCTGTCCTGTTCGAACACAAACCCAAGGGCTGGCTTCACGTAGCCGTGATCGACTTCGATTGCAGTCACCTGCCAGTCAGTCCCAGTGAAGGTGCCGCCGTCCTCGATTTCGATGACGTTGACGTTCATGACGTCATCACCCACACGGTCGTGCAGACGTCTTAGTTTGATATCGAACTCGAAGGCGTGGATGAGCCGATCGACGAACTCTCGCGTCTGCGGCGGCCCGATGATGATGTATGGCTTCGGCCGGTTGGCGATCCACCCGCTAATGAGTAGATGGGCCAGGTCGATCGTGTGGTCTGAATGCATGTGAGTGATGAAGATGTAGTCGAGTTCCACCGGGTGCTTGCCCACCTCTACCATCCTACGGGCCACGCCACTGCCAGCATCGACTAGCACCGAGGAATCGCCTAACTGAATGTGCTGGCTTGGCCCCGCCCGCAGCGGGTTGGGGTGTGGTGTGCCTGTGCCGAGCAGTGTCAACTCCATTGCATATCCTCCCTGTGCCTAGCGTTGAGCTTGAAAATTTTCGCGTGGCGTATTGCTGGTGTGTTGCCATGACCCGGTTAGGTAACCGTCAGGCATATGGGTCAAGGGTTAGCCCTTGTGGGTCCATGGCCTCGCCCTGACTAGTCCTGGAGGTTTACCGTGAATGGTATCGGGCCGCGCAGTACCGGCTTGCCATCGGGCCATTGCTCCTTGGGCAGTTCGTAGGTCACTTCGATTTCGTTGCCGTCGGGGTCCAGGAAGTAGATGCCGAAGGCCACACCGTGCTCGCCGTAGCCCACGATTTTGACGTCGTGCTCCTTCAGCTTGCGGTGGAAGTTCTCAAGCTCCTCGATCGATTCCACCTGCCATGCCATGTGGTACATACCCACGCGGTTCTGCTGCGGGCCAGGTGCGTCGTCGCCGATCTCCTGGGTCGCCAGGTCATGGGTGGTCTGAGCGTCGTCAGTTGAGTAGAAGATCATGCCAGGGAACTCGCCGCTGATGTTCAACCCCATGACTTCCGTATAGAACTTCTTGGAGCGCTGTGCGCTTCGAACTCGGATCACCAGGTGCGTCAGGCGTTTGAGCTTCGTCTTTGTCGTCGTCATGAATATTTAACCTTTCGCCATCCCAAAGGGTTCGATGAGACTAAAGCAAACACCAACTTTAAGTCACCACAGGAATACGGGTCCAGGACTCAGCCCTGGCTAGGAGAGGGAGAGCATCCTGTCCAGTGCCACCTTGGCGTAGTGCGCCGTCTCCGGTGCTACCGACACCTGGTTGGGTACGCGACCCGCCAGGAGCTCGTCCGTCACCCATAGTAGGTACGCCGGATGGATGCGGTACATCGTTGAGCAGGGGCAGACTACCGGGTCAAGGCAGAACACCGTCTTATCGGGGTTCTCGTGGGCTAGCCTGCTGACCAGGTTGATCTCGGTGCCAATAGCCCACACGCTGCCGGGTGCTGATTCGCTGACCATCTTCACGATGAGTTCCGTAGAGCCAACGTAGTCGGCCTCTTGTACGGACTCCAGCATGCATTCCGGGTGAACAATGACTTGTACGTCCGGGTACTCCTGCCGTGCACGTGCTATCTGGTCAGTGGTGAAGCGGGTATGTACGGAGCAATGGCCCTTCCACAAGATCATCTTGGATTGCTCAAGCGCTTCTGCCGTGTTGCCGCCCAGGGGTTGGAATGGGTTCCACAACACCATCTCGTCCAGAGGAACGCCCATCTTGGCGCCGGTGTTGCGACCGAGGTGCTGGTCAGGCAGGAACAGGACTCGTTTGCCCTGTTGGAAGGCCCACGCGACGACCCTGTCAGCATTGGACGACGTGCAGACTGCGCCGCCGTTCTCGCCGACGAGAGCCTTGATCTCAGCGGTTGAGTTCATGTACGTGACGGGGATGACGGAGCCTGTGCCAAGTGTGGTCATCAGATCGTCCCAGCAGTCTAAAGCGTCGTCGGTGGGAGCCATGTCCGCCATGGAGCATCCCGCGTTGATGTTGGGTAGCACCACCTTCTGGTGCGCTCCACCCAGCACAGCGGCTGTTTCAGCCATGAAGTGGACGCCGCAGAAGATGATGAACTCTGAACCCTGCTGGTCAGCAGCGTACTGCGAGAGTTTGAGGGAGTCTCCGCGGAAGTCGGCGAACTGGATGATGTCCTCGCGCTGATAGTGGTGTCCCAGGATGACCGCCCTGCTGCCCAACTGCACCTTGTTGGCCTCGATGCGTGTCGTCAGCTCCTCCGGAGTCATGTTGACGTAGCTATCCGGCAATCGCTGCCATCGGACGCCTGCGTTCAACTCCTCGGCAAGAGGCTTGGTCTCCAGCGGTTCAACCTGGCAGAATGCGGACTGCTCCAACTCCGTCAGGGGAACCCTTGGGTTGCGCACTTTTTCGTCCACTATGGAAAGATTGATAGCCATATCGCTCCTTCAGAACCTAGTCAGTCACCGGCATTCCCTGGAGTGACCAGGGTGATGTTTTTGTGATTTTGACCTGGGTCATGCGACCGTGAAAATCCCTCTCGTCCTCAAAGAAGACCAGCTTGTCAGTGCGGGTGCGGCCCTTCCATTTGCCCTTGTCCTGGCCTTCTACCAGCACTTCCATCGTTTGGTTAAGCAACTGGGCATTGATACCCGTGGATATCTGTTCCTGCAATGCGTCCACTGCCATCAGCCGACGCTTCTTCTCTTCCTGGGGTACATCGTCGACGAGTGTCCTGTCGGCAATCGTGCCCTCACGCGTCGAGTACTGGGCGACGTGCACTTTGTCGAAGCGAGTCGCTTCCAGTAGGTCGTAGCTAGCCCGGAATGCAGCATCGCTCTCGCCGCAGAAGCCCACGATGAGGTCTGTGCTCAGCCCGACTCCAGGAACCGTGGTGCGAATCTTGTCGATGATGCGGAGGTAGTCGTCAGTGGTGTATGGCCGACGCATAGCTGCGAGGACATCATCGTCGCCGGCTTGGATGGGTAAGTTGATGTGTTCACACACCTTGGGGAGTTCCGCTACGGCTTGAATGATCTTGTCGCTCATGTGCAGTGGGTGGGAGGTCAGGAAACGGATGCGATCCAGGCCCTGCACCTCTTGAAGGCCGTAAAGGAGGTCGGCAAGGTCGCCCTCGCCAGGGATGTCCAAGCCGTAGGCGTCCACAGTTTGGCCCAGGAGCGTCACTTCACGTACACCACGTGCTGCCAGCAACTCGGCTTCGTGCAGGATGTCCTGCAGCGGCCTGCTTGCCTGTCGACCGCGTCTGTAGGGGATGATGCAGAAGCTGCAGAAGTAGTCGCAGCCCTGGATGATGGGGATGCGCGCGGCGATGGAATTCATGCTGACGGGTGATGCCTTAAGTGGAGACGACGCCGTCGCCTGTGGTTTTGCGAATCGATGCTTCAAAGAAGCCGACCTGGAAACATCCGTCCTGAAAATCGCAGAACGCGTTGCAAAAATTCCTTCTGACCTGCAACACCTCAACAAGCGAACCGTTCACCGGGCCATGGATATTATGGGCATTCGCGCTGGTATTCGCGCCGGAACAGATGTCCATGCGCTCGGTTGGTATCAGCAATCCTCGAAGGCATATATGCGCAGCCTTCGAGAAGGGCCTCGGGTAAAGGAGGCCCTGAAACAAAGGGATTCAAAATTCGGTGACTATGGCGAGAGTTGATCTCACCGGCAAAATTATCGAACGGAGTGCGGATTCACCGGTGCACGCGCTTTGGTTTCCAGCGACCTGAACTCACCACGCATTGCTGATCTGCGCTGCTCCGTCTTATCAACAGTGCAAGACGCGCTCGACGTATCCGCACATTTGCGATCAAGCGTTAAAACCGGTTGATCCACAGATGCTGTTTGCACGCCTGAACTCGCGCAGGCACCCAGCAGT
>CAJWXP010000022.1 GCA_913049785.1 uncultured Dehalococcoidia bacterium
TCCACAAGCTCCTTCACGGCAGAGGACGGACGCTCAACGACCTCCCCCGCCGCAATACGCGCAGCAACCTCATGAGAGAGCACTTGAATGGGCATGTCGCCAGTATATCAGCAGGGTTCACCCTGCACCCACGTGCCTGCGGTTACCAAAGGGTTAGTGCTGCACCCGAATTAAACCACCGTGGATTGTCAGTCAAGTTGGTCTTTTGCGTCATTAGTTTTGATCTCATCTCAATGTCCGTCAGGTTGAAGGGTCAAGGCTCAGCCTTGAGGTGGTACTATGAAAGTGCTTAATAAGAGGTTGGCAGATACGAGGTTGACACATGGCCCTTTCCCGACAGGAACTCCAGGGTATCGAAGTCCAGGCGATCGAGCTGGCTAGAGGCGCTGGCCGCATCCTCATGGATCGTTTCCACAAACCGATGGCCGTGGAGTACAAGGACAAAGAGGGTTGGAAGGACCCGGTGACGGAAGCCGACAAGGCTGCTGAAGCGTACCTGTCTGAGGAGACCTCACGTCGCTTCCCTGACCACGGGTTCGTGGGCGAGGAGGGTGGCGGCAAGGAGTCGGGCGAGTCCGGGCTCATGTGGGTTGTAGACCCGCTGGACGGCACCACTAACTTCTCCAACGGCCTTCCCTCCTTCTGCTGCTCCATCGCCTTGATAGAGGACGGAGCCCCGGTGGTGGGCGCCGTGTTCATGCCCTGGCCGGAGACCACCGAGGGTAGAGTCATCCACGCTCGCAAAGGCGGCGGCGCATGGGAAGGCGAAGAACGGTTGCAGGTCGCGCCGGGCGAAAAGCCGGTAGCCGGTCGCGTCGTCGTCCGAGGTGGCTTCTTAGCCGGTCGGTTCAGACCCAGCAAAGAGTTGTTGAAGAACGGTGGACAGCAACGTTCCGTGGGCAGCACCGCCTCAGAACTAGCGTTGGTGGCAGACGGCACCTACCAGTACACACTGCATGGCACGCCGCACTCCTGGGACGTGGCTGCGGGCATCATCCTGGTGCAGGAAGCGGGCGGCACATCCTTCAGCCACAACAAAAACGGATGGTTCCCGCTGACAACCTTTCGAGACGGCTCCACGGAAGGTCCGGTCACTCAGGAACAGCTACGGAAGTGGCAGAACCCGGTGTTGTCCGGAAACCCGGAGATGGTGGGCTTCGTCAGCAGTGGCCTGCTTCCCCTAGCCCTGAGCACTCGGTTGATACGCGGGACGAAGAACGCGCTCACTCGACCCAAGCCCAATAGCCGGAGACCCTAAGTCTAGATAACCCACGGAGGCCTGATGGCTGGCATCGCTATGATCTTTGGAACGTTGTTCTGGTTCACCCTGTTCTTGGGGTTCATGGTGACGTTCTACGTTTTGACAAAAGGAGGCTTCAGCGGCAAGTCGCTGGTTGAAGCCGCGCTTGCAATGACCATCATGGTCGGTGTGGGAGTGCCCCTGCAGTTCATAGCCAGGAAACTCAGTAGCAAAGTCGTGAATGCTGCGCAGGGCACGGAAGAACCCCAAGAGGCCTCGAGTGACGAAGAGACGGCGGACCGACGAGCCGCACGAAGGGTGAACCGCCGCCAAGGCTGAGCGCTCGTTAGTCCCTGAAGTTGACGTACTGCAGAGGCAACCCCAGTTTCATCTCTTTCATCTGCTCGATCGCGGCCTGAAGGTCGTCGCGATTCTTACCTGTGACCCGAACTTCCTCACCTTGAATAGCCAGCTGCACTTTCAGCTTTGACCCTTTGATCAGCTGGACGATCTTCTTGCTGGTGGCCTGCTCAATGCCCTGGCGGACGACCACTTCCTGTCGAAGTGCGCCCTTGGCAGCCGCTTCAGGGGTCTTGTACTCCAATGACTCGTGGTTCACGCCGCGCTTGACGCAGTATGTCGCAAGAAGCTCCTGCATCTGCCGCAGCAAAACTTCGTTATCGGCCAGGATCGTCACCTTGTCCCCTGACCGCTCGATCTCACAGGCAGTTCCCTTGAAGTCGTAGCGCTGCTTGACCTCACGACCTATCCCGTTGATGGCGTTATCAAGTTCAGCGACATCTACTTTTGAGACTACGTCAAACGATGGCATCGTCTATTCCTCCAGTACGCAGCAGCAGTCAGGTAAGGCGACTCCTAGTATACCCTTCGGGGCAGGCTCATCGCCACGGCAAACCCGCAGCAAAACAGTCGAGGAGTGCTACATATAGGGCCAGGGGATATGAGCGTTGGAGGGGTCAGGGAACACAGGGTTGTTGACGATGGCCTCAAGCCTGAGTGAAAGCGCCTCGATCTCTTTGGGATCCAGTAACGCCAAAAGAGGCGTTATGGATTCGTCGGCCTTGTCGATTCGGGTAGCCAGTGCGCGCAGATCCTCAATCAGAGGTGGCGGCACGGGCTCGTCAGCGAAGTCCCATATCACCGTGCGCAGCTTAGGGTACGGGTGGAACGTCAGGCCGTGGTCGATGCCCCAAACTTGCCCATCCTCGCCCAGCAGCGTGTGCCCCGCCTTACGGTCGGCGTTGTTGGTGAGGAGGTCGAAGAGGCAGATGCGCCGCAGCGCATCGTGGTGCTCCTCTCGCATTGTAAAGTAGTGCTCGCGGGGATTGTGCTCCACGTATAGCTGCACAGAGCCTGTGCCGTGGGGGCCGTCTCTCAGGATGGTCTTGGGGATGAAGCACCAACCCAGGGCCTCTGCCAGAAGGTAAGAAGCGTACTCACGCTCGTGGAGGGTGCCGGCGGGGAAGTCCCACAGGGGTATCTCTCCCTTGCGCGGCTTGTAGATGGCTTTGAACTGCTCCCCGTCCTCTCCCTGGATGGAGACGAGGAAGGTATAATTGGAGCCCAGAGGAACTAGGTCACAAGAAACTACCTCTCCAGTTTCAAGCAACAGGTCTCTTGGTGATGCAGGGTCGTACTGGTTGTCTGCCACAGGTGTCACTACCACCCAATCCCGCTGATTCAGAGCACTCCAACCACTTCATTAGACACACGCCCATGATTTGGGTCAAGGGCGCAGGAGGCTACGTTGTTTCTGGCGATGGCTGGGGCGATGGCCGCACGAGTGGTTTGACCAGAAATCCCATGGTGATGGTGATCATCCAAAAGACCACGGCCACGCCGAAGAGCAGCATGTACTCGGTGGAGATGTCGTATAACACGCCGAAGACCCAGGGCCCTCCGAAGGTAGCCAGGTTGTTGACGGTCTGCATCACTCCCCGAATTGCGCCGATGTGCTGCCGACCGAAGGTGTTGGCGACGAACACCTGGCTGACGACGAAGAATGCGTTCAACCCGAATCCCAGGAAGATCATGGCTGCAAACATCATGACGACGTTCTGCATTAGCGACACCAGCGCTACCAGGACGAGGCCGGTGGCAACGATGGAGCAGACGATGAGAAAGGGTTTCCGTGGCCCCTGTCGGTCCGCCATGATGCCGAAGACGAAGCCCATGATGATGGCTGGAACGGCGTAGGCGCTGATGGATGCTGCCGCCAGCGTAGGTTCAAAGTCCAAAGAGATGAAGAACGGCTGGAAATTGGGAATCATTCCCCGGATGCCCACCGTGGCCAGCCCTAGCGCAACCACCAGGAACCAGAACTGCCGAGTATGCAGTGCTTCCCGTCTGGTCAGACTGACCTCTGCGCGGTCGGCTGGTCGTTGTGGTGCCGACCCTGATGCAGACGCTTGCGACGTATCGCTGTCCAGTTTATCGCCGTCGGGGAGCAGTCCCAGGTCCTCCGGCGCTCGGACGATCAGGAAGGCTCCCGGAAGAGCTAGGGCGAGCAGCGCGATGCCCATCACGAACCAGGCGTCGCGCCAGCCGATGCTATCGACAAGTGTCTGAAGGATGAGCGGGAAGATGAGGGGCCCAACGGAAAATCCTGCCGAGACCGAGGCCTGCGCCAACCCTCGCCTGCGGACGAACCACTTGGGCACCACCACCAGAGCGATCTGCACGGTGAACCGTCCCATACCGCCAATTACACCAAAAATGAGGATATAGCCGACGACGTTCCCTGCGTTCTTCATGTAGATCAGCGAGATACCGAACAAGATGACGCCGATGATGGCCATCAACCGTGGCCCATGTTTCTTGTCGGCCAGTGGTCCGAAGACGATGCCCAACGGCAACGTGACCAGTGCGCCTACCAGGAGAGGGAGAAATACGAGGCTCCTGTCCCAATCCAGGTCCTCCTGCATCGGCGTGACAAAGACCCCGAGCCCCCAGGAGGTCATGCCAACGTTGAAGGCGCCGAACACGAATCCAAAGGCGACGATGACCCAGCCGTAGTAGAAGGGGAGCCGCTGAGCGAGTGCCTTCACGAGCCTTCTCCTTTAGCAGGTGGTTCGGCCCAAAAAGGCAGTCGCTCCAACGCTGGTATAGCCCACGCCATGCCGCAGACGGCTATCCCTCCCAGAAGGTACGCCCCCAGCACATCACTGGGCCAGTGTTGTTCCAAATAGATACGGGAGAGACCGGTCAGGAGGGCCCATCCAATCAATATCCCAACCACTGTTATTCGATAGTTCAGCCTGGGTATCTTAGACGCCACGGAGAACCAGACAGCCCCTGCAACAAGCACTGCATACAACACATGCCCGCTGGGGAAGCTCTTATTCCCTGTCGCCTCAAACTCGCCCGGTCTTGGTCGGTCGATGATCTCCTTGAACTCCTCATTCAGTGCAGTGATGATCAGGACGGAGAAGACTAGGAGGCCAGGCCTCCACCCCAAAATCCTCGTGGCAATGACTGTCGCCACAAGCGTTGTGATTAGGATCGCGAGTTTGCGTCCAGGCCATGACACCGCTTCCATGAAGGTGCTCACGCCGGGGCCAGGGGTGTCCATCACCCATCCCGCAATGGTGACATCCCAGGAGAAGAAAGGGCGGTCATGAGCGAATACGGAGAGTACAGCCATCGCCGTTGAAAGCACAGCCATCGCCACAAGCCACCAGGGGTTGGTAGGAAGTAGCTGGCGAAGGATAGCTGCTTTTCCTTGAATGGCGTTCTCTCCCGCTCACATCATGGATTCTTGACAGTGGAGGGTACCGTACCTAGTAAGTCAGAGCAACCAGCGCTTAACCTTTTACCTTCTAACGTTTACCAAAACGGCGTCCGGCTACGGTAGGTCGTTCACGTAATCCAAGAACGATCGGTAGTCGCCAAAACCCCGTACCCGCTGGATGAACCGCCCGATGTTCTCGCTATCGTCCCGCACCTGGCGGAGTTGCCCGGCTATGGGGCTCACGGAGGCGGCGTTCTCTGCGTAAGTGCCATGAAAGGCGAAGTAAGCCTGGTTGAGGACACGGATGGGATACCCGTTTTCCACAAATATCTGACGTCGCTCCTCCATATACGCCTCAGCCTCGTCTACCAACCCTGCTTCCAGCAATTGGTCAGTGCGAAGTCGTGTCTCGCGCATGGTTGTGTTGAAGTCGAAGCTGTTAGGATCATCGGTCGATGGTGTTGCGGCAACGGGCTTCGGTATCTCGCCGCCAAGAAACTCGAATACAAGATCGCCCAGTTCTTTGCCGCCGATGTCCGCAGCGGTCTCGTTGAGTGTGGTCATGTCGGCAGACTCGAAGTACGACTGGCCCAGCGAGTGGAAGAAGAAGTACTGATGCAACCATTCATGGACTACGGTCTGAAGGGAAGAACGTAGGGATTGGGAGTCTGAGACCAGAGAAGGAAAAGTGGCCAGGCCTCCAAGCCCGGTGATCAGCGCAGAACGGTCCTGGTCAGATCCTACCGACGCTTCCAGTTCTATACGGTCCGCAACAGACAGGTCAGGCTCCAGCAGATGGACTTCCAGCGTAGCTATCCGGTCTCTGGGCGATACCACGATGAGCTTCGGCAAGCGGTCCAATCGAAAGGAGACGGGAGGGAAGAGGGGTTCAAAGGGTCCCCACTCCCTGTCCAGGTCCTGTTCCCGTAACACCTCAGCAACCGCCCGTTCAAGCGTCTCTTCCACCAGGCTGCACAGGTCGTCTCGTTGATCCCGCAGTTCTTCCAGGCGCTCTTCAAGGGTGGCGGCCTCCGGGTTGTCGACGCCACCGACGCCGTCTTTGGCGACCGACAGTGCCAGGGTTCCTTCGATGCGACGCACCTGGTCCCCAAGCTCGAAGTACGCCTGGACAGCAGATTCACGCTCCTCCTGGGAGTGGCCTCGCCCCGGCAAGAAATCGAACAGACCGGACAATGCTTTGCCCGTGAGGTTTCGGGTCACCCACCCTTCAAGGGAGAAGCTGCTGGCAGCCGTGGCGCGAGTCGTTGGAGAGATATCCAGCACGTCGCTGCCCATCATCACCATGGACATGACGAGGAGCGCAGCAATGCCCAGCCACCGACGCCAACGCATCCGCCAAGGGAGGCTTACCGCCCATCCTAGCCACCGTAGCCTCTGCGAGGCGCCTGAAATCTGCATCGATGTGCGCTTTCACCGTTCCCTAGATAGGGGTTCAGCATAGCACGGCGCTATCCGAGACAGCATGCGAGCTATTAAATGTGGGAAAATATACGTCACAAAACTCGAGGCGGGATGTATTGGCTAACCAGATTGTTTTTCTCCCTGGCGCTGGCGGAAGGCCTGGCTTTTGGAAACCGGCAGCTGACGCCATCAGTCTACCGGTGGCAAAGGTGCTCATCGGCTGGCCCGGCTTCGGCGATGTTCCGGAAGACCCTGCGGTAATGAAACTCACGGACCTCGCGGACTATGTATTCAATCAGGTACAACAGCCCATGTATCTTGTAGCCCAATCAATGGGCGGCGTTGTAGCGATTTTGATGACTCTGAAGCGGCCAAAGCTGATAGAAAAGCTGGTATTAGTGGGTTCTTCCGGCGGAGTAGACATGGTGCAGTTCAACGGCGAAGACTGGCGCGCAGACTACCTCAAGGAGTTGCCAGAAACAGCCCCCACCTGGTTCGTCGACGATAGGACAGACATCACCCATTCATTGAATTCCATTCAGGCGCCCACCCTACTTATGCGCGGGCAGGACGACCATATTCAGCCCCTCTGCTGCGGCTGAATATCTATCTCGCAACATACCAAATGCTCAGTTGCGCACCATTCCCCATGCAGGCCACCTGCTGCCAACAGAGCAACCTGACCAAGTAGCAGCAAAAATCCAAGCGTTTCTCGTTTGACACCCCTATAGGGCCATGCTAGATTGAGTTGCGCCCTCACGCCTACTGTTTTTCGCGTTGTCTGGGGCGTAAAATCAACTCGTTACCTCGTATGGTTCATACATCGAAGGCCAGTACATGCGCTGGCAGAGTTACCAAGGAGCACAAAAGTGGAAGATGACTTCCAGGTCGACCTGGAACGGGTCATAGACAGCATCAAGGAAGCAGAGGTCATCTCCATCCTGTTCGGAATGATCCGCAAGAGCCTGGTCATCGACATCCGGCCCAGCGAAGAAGACCCGCCCATCATCCGCATTGCGGCACAGTCGCGAGGGCCTGAGGACCGGCTCCGGTACATCCGGCGACAGCGCCCCAGTCTGCCCCGGCCCACCAACGTCACCATGTTCCCGTGGTCCAAGAGCGTAGACAGCTTCGTCCGGTTGGGCATCTTTGAGCAGCTGATGAAGCGGGCTGCGGACACAGGTCACCCCACGTTGATTCAGGAGTGCGAAGACGCCCTTGAAGAGCTTCGTCGACTGGAGCGCGCGGAGATGGTGGCGGTGATTCGTGGAGAGAACTACTACACCGTCTGGTCAGCCAACTCCTAGCACAATACTCGATACTGCAAGAGAGCCCCCCGATATATCGGGGGGCTCTCTTTATTAGCAGATTGTCAGACCCCTCTTTAGATCTTGGCCGCCTCTGCCTCCTTATGCTGGTCCACAACCTTCTGGGTCATGTTCGGTGGCAGAGGCTCGTAGTGGTCGACCTCCATCTTGAAGCTCGCACGACCCTGGGTCAGCGATCGGAGATCCAGGGCGTATCGCTGCACCTCGGGCAACGGAACATTGGCCTCCACCACGGTGCGGCCATCGTCCTGGGGGATCATCCCAAGGATGCGGCCACGCTTGCTGTTGAGGTCGCCGATGATCTCACCGGTGAACGAGTCCGGCGTGGTCACTCGCAGCAGCATGACCGGCTCCAAGAGTTGGGGCGAGCCCTCTGCGAATGCCTTCTTCATAGCGAAGTAGCCACAGGTCTCAAAGTCGTTGCTGGCGGAGTCCACCGGGTGGTAGCTGCCATCATAGAGGATGGCCTTGGTCTCCACCACGGGGTATCCTGCCACAATCCCTTCGGCCCAGGCACGTCGTACACCCTTCTCCACCGCCGGGATGAACTCCTTGGGAACGGAACCGCCAACCACCTCTGTGGCGAACTCGCCTTCAGAACCGCCGGCGCCGTGCTCTACCCGCAACATGATGTGGGCAAAGTGGCCATGCCCGCCCGATTGCTGCTTGTGCCGGTGCTCCACTTTCGTGGTGCCGCCTATGGTCTCCTTGTACGGCACTCGAGGTGTCTGAAGCAGCAGGTGGACGCCGAACTTCCGCTCTGCGCGCTGCACCATCACGCTCAAATGCGCATCTCCCATGCCGGAAAGGAGCGACTCCCCGGTCTTCTGGTCGCGGACAAAGTGCAGGCTCGGGTCCTCTTCGGAAAGTCGAGCAAGCGCGGTTCCCATCTTGTCCGTATCGCCCTTGGTCTTGGGGTAGACAGCCATCTGGTACACGGGATCCGGGAAAGCGATGCCTTCCAACTCCACCACGTGGTCCTTGGCACTAAGGGTATCGCCGGTAACGGTATCGCCCAGCCTCCCCACAGCGCCTATCTCTCCGGCCACCAGGGACGTCACATGCTCCTGGTTCTTCCCCATCGGTATAAAGAGCTGCCCCACATGCTCAGCCTTCTCCCTGGCAGCGTCATACACTTCCGTGTTGCTGTTGAGGGTGCCGCTAAAGACCTTGAGGAACGTCAGCTTGCCCACATGGGAATCGGCCGATGTCTTGAAAGCCAGCACAGAAAGAGGTTCGGCCGGTTTCGCCGCAGTGCGACCCTCGGCGGGCGATGGCACCAGCGCCACCAGGGCATCCAACAACTCCTCGCCACCTATGCCGTGGGTCGCAGACGCAGCCAGCACCGGGACTGCTGTCCCACCGGCCACCGCCTGTTTCAACGGCTCCAACAACTCATCGTCAGAGAGGGTGCCTTGCTCAAGCCACTTGGTCGCAATGTCGTCGTCTGTCTCGGCGATCGATTCCACCAGACCCTCTCGAGCCCGGTCGAACGCTGCCTGCACCTCGCCGGGTATGGTGTCCGGGGCCGGAAGTAGGCTCACCACGCCCTTGAAATCGTGTTCCTGACCGATCGGCACCTGCAGGGCAAAACACTCTTTACCCAGGGTGTTGCGGATATCCTCCACGGTTGCTAGGTAGTCCGCGTTCTCTCGATCGAGCTTGTTCACGACGATGATGCAGGGGATGCCCTGACGTTTGACCTCTTTCCACATCTGCTCAGTACCAACCTCCACCCCTGCGCCTGCTGCCACTACCAGAACGGCAGCGTCGGCCACACGGAGGGCAGAGAGAGCATCGCCGATGAAGTCGAAGTAACCGGGGGTATCAAGGAGGGTGACTTTGTGGTCTTTCCAGACACAGGGAAGAACCGACAGCTGGGTGCTGTGAGTGCGTTTGATAGCCTCGGGCTCATAGTCGCCCGTTGAGGTTCCGTCCTCAGTCTTCCCGAGCCGGGTGATGGCCCCTGAGGCCAACAGGAGTGCCTCTCCTAAGGACGTCTTCCCTGCTCCGCTGTGAGAAAGCAGGACGACGTTACGTAGTTGCTCAGTGGTAAAGGTACCCATAGGGTGTATACCTCCTCACGCCACGATGGCACTGATTCTAATCACGCCTCCCCATCATTGCAACCACCCTTGACAAACCCGCCTTGCCTAAGCCTTATCGACTTAGCTTTAATGACATGACGCCCAGATGAATCGTGTTAGAGGCGGCCCCGTCTCTCCCTGAGATGCTATCTGGATGTCGTGCTGCTAATTCGGCGCAAGGTTTTCTGCCACCAAATAGCGGGATTAGGACTCCTGACGCAGATAGTACGTCAGCCAAAAGCGCCAAGCCCATGCGCCAGCCAGAAGCGTCGGGAGGGCGATGTGGACCAGGGAGTTGAAGGGGTTCAGGTCATCCAACGTGAATGGGCCAGTTGCCGTCACACTCCAATGGAATGCCCACCCGAAGACCGTCAAGAGGACAACGTTTGCCGATAAGGTGATTACGAACGCCGCAACGAACCCATCGAACCGGTGCGACCAGGACATTCCCGGTGTAAGAATGACCAGTGGCGTCAAAAGCACGAGCCCTCCCAGCAGTACCAGACCGTTTAGACCCTCTGCGAACTGTCCTAGGCCCAGCGAGCCCGAACTGCGGAAGATGATCACCGACCCCGAGGTCTCCACCGCCATATCGCCCGGAAGTAGAAAACTCGGGAAATTCGCTAATAGAGTCACGTATTTAGGAGCAATCACCATCCAGGGAATTACTAGCACTATGATGACTCCTCCCGCGAGTAGGACTCGCCGCTGAAGATGGCTGAGTATCTCTGGAGTCACTGGTGACTTAATCAATATGTCTCCTGTATAACCTGTGATCTGGTGCTTCTGCGAAGCCAAGCGATCCAGAACATAAATGAGGTGAGGATCATCACGGACTGCCACACCAGGAGATTGGCTACATCGAGGGCCTCATTCCAGACGACTCCGATGAGAATCATGCTCATTTCTTAATCTCCCTGTGTCTTGACTGCCAGCAAAGGGAGACAGATACTGTCGCATCGACCGACCCTGAGGGTCAGACTACGCATAACAATATCTCGTTCCTGTTCGCTACTTCCCAATAGATGGGAAAGTCCCTTCTCTGACACTACTGCCGTTCTGTTCAAAATTGCAACGGTCACGAAACTAGGGAGCTTTGTATCAGCTCCAGCATGTTGATGACTGCGCAAGACTCAGATGCCTCTGCCTCCAAGTTATTTGAGACACTTCGAATCTGATGAGAAGTCAGGAGAGTTGAATGGTCGAATACAGAATCATCTCTGGGGATGGACACATCGATTTAGCTTGGCTGCCAGAAGACCTGTTTGTGTCTGAAGCCCCCGCCAGCCTCAAGGAGCGAATGCCTAAAGTGGTCGAAACGAGTGAGGGTCGAATCTGGCAGGTGGAAGGCTCCTTCCTGGGCTCGGTGGCTAGTGGGGGGCTTACCAGTTTGAACGAGCCATATAAGCCTGGTATCTCTCATCGCCTGGACAAGATGGAGGAGTTGGGCTTCTTCTCCGATGCCCAGATGGGTAAGTACCACCCCACCACTCCGCATCTGCGAAAAAAAGACCTTGAGGTGGATGGGCTACAAGGGGAGGTAATCTACGGAATCTTAGGGTTTGCCGCTGGATTTTCCGACGCAAAGAGCGGAACTCTGAGTCCGGAAGTAATAACGGCTGTATACGACATATACAATACCTGGATCGCTGATTTCTGCAGCAGCAACCCGGACCAATTTGCTGGGCTAGCCTGTATTGCGAGCCACGATCCACAAGTGGCTGCCAAACAACTACAAAGAGCTGCTGGTCTTGGCCTTAAGGGGGCGGAGATCAACGTCGCCGTCGCAACCAAACCCATATATCACAAAGACTGGGACATCCTTTGGGCCACAGCAGCGGAATGTAAGATGCCCATTTCCTTCCACACACTGGGACTGCCTTACCGCCAACCAGAGCCCGGAACGGAAGAGGAATATCAGTGGATTGACCTGGGTTTGCTGTACAGCCTGTTCCAACTGGCAGGACCCGAATTTCTTATCAGCATTCTCCTTTCCGGGGCGTGTGACCGCCATCCCGACTTCAGGTTCGTGTTAGGGGAGTGTGGCGTGGGCTGGCTGCCATACATCCTTGAACGGATCGATCAGTTGTATGAAGACCGTCTGACCCCTCTGAATCTGAGTATGAAACCAAGCGAGTTCTGGCACCGCCAGGGGTATTCGACCTTCCAAGACGAGAGGCTTTCCCAGGAAGTGATTCAAGCTGTAGGGGAGGACAACATTATTTGGGGGTCGGACTATCCCCACCCTGATTGCATATGGCCAGATTCCCAAGACTTCATCCAGCGCAACCTAGGGGACCTAGATGAAAAGGTGCGATTGAAAGTGGTTCGTGAGAACGCTGGAAAGTTATACGGCTTTTTGGAGTAATCGCTCCTAGTCGGGTACAAGACCCTGATCTGCGCCATGCGCGGGATGTGTTATTCATAAACCATAGGGGAGAAGCGCCATGAATATCGTTAGCTCCAAAGGATGTGAGCGGCGTCTCGCAGGTAGTCCGTCATCCGGTGAGCTTCCTCGGGTGAACACCAGGCAGCGCTATCGAAGTACTGTTGACCAAATAGTTGCCAGCCCCCAAAAGCTACTTGCCACCGTAGCGCATCAAGCCCATTGTCGCTAACCATTATTTTTTTGCTAACCTCATGTTCTTGCGGATTATAGAGGTCGAGACGGGCATAAAGCGCAACACAGAATTCATTCCATGATGCCAGATACAAGTCCATATGGGGGGGTGTCACGCTGCGATTATATCGGAGAGTTGCAACAATGTCCTAGGAAGTGTTGCTCTTCCACCAGGGTCTTCGGAGGTGCAGCAGCAATCAGCGTCTCTTCAGATTTGAAACAGTTTCATCGATAAAGCGTAATTAGTTGGCCTCTTCGAGGGTGTGTTTGCTGCGACAGCCGAGCGGTTCAGCCCGAGGGTTCTACGCGTGAGGGACGACAACTGGACCGTGGTGGCTGGCGTCATTGACCGTCATGGGCATTCTGTTCCGGGCGGCAGCGTAGTGCTCCTATCGCCTGCTATACTGACACCACTCTGAATACCCCTTGAAGGGCAAACTATGCTATTTGTGACGTTGATGTCCTACAAATCCCACCTGACTCGACAGCAGATCGATGAGGCCTCCCAACGCAGGGCTCGGTGGTCCTACCCGCCAGGCCTAGAACTCATCGCAGAGTACTGGGTTCAAGGGAGCCCCCAAGTCATCACCATTGTTGAGGCAGAGGAGATTGGGCCTGTACTCGCGGCAAACTACACCTGGGCAGACGTATTCGATATCAACACGCACCCGGCACTGACGGTGAACGACGGCCTTCAGGCACTTCAGATGACTGGCGTGATAAAACGCCGTGGCCGACGGCCTAAAGCACTGGCTGCAGCCATGCGCGCCGCAGGTAAATAGTAAGCCGCTCGATTGGCTTCATCAACGGTGGAAGTCGAAGAACCTTCGGATTTCTAAACCCAGCGAGCTTAAGGAACAGATCGAGACCCATGAAGACCGCAGAACGACAGCCACAACATGGCTAGAGCCAAAGGCACAATATCCCAGACTGGCCGTGCACCTTATGGATATCGGGCCATTAAACGCGCTGACGGCAAACATTGGGAGCAAATTCCCAGCGAAGTTGCAACAGTACGAGAGATGTACGATTTGTCTGCGGCCCAGAACTTCGGCTTCAAACAAATTGCCGTTACCTTAAATGGTTCCGGGTCTCTAACGCGTAGCGGTACTCAATGGGGAGCGTATACGATTCAGTACATCCTCACCAACGAATCTCTGGTCGGCACACTCGTAAAACGTGAGTCACCCACCACAAAGGGACACAAAGCGAAAGAGTTGGCAAGAATATCCGATTATTTCCCATCAATCCTATCTCAAGATGAATGGGGAAAGCTAGAAGAACGGCTGGCCATCCGGCGGGAACACCCCTGGGGTCGCGTTCAAGGGAGTGGGTTTCTTCTTAGTGGAATAGCGCGGTGTGGACACTGTGGTGGGTCCATGGTGGGGTGTTATGGTTCCCCGCTAGACGATGGCACCGGGTACAAGCATCTGTACTACCGCTGCTCGAAAGCCCTCATCTCTAAGGAATTGTGTGAATTCAGACGATTCTACAAGGCGGAAATCATTGAAGACGCGACAGTGGGATTTCTTCGCCAGTTCACTAACCCCTCGAACATGCAGGAATATCAACATCCGGTTAAAAGTTCAACCGGCCACGTCAATCGATTGAATCGCGAACAGGACAACTCTCAAAATCAAACCCCTGAGGAAGCTCTCCAAGAACGTCTGGAGATGCTCGATCTAATGGTAATGACAAAGGTATCGTCGAACAGAGCAAGATCTCAGCGGGCACATGGCTCTTTAACGAGGCAGCAGAAGAACCATTCCATTCAGGCCCCACCAGAGGAGCAACAGATGATTTCAGACACACTTCGAAGGCTAACGTCAAAGGTGGACACATTCTTGGAGGTTTTGGAGAGTCATGATCTCCGAAATTCGAAGTCATTATTGCAACTCATCCTGAAACAAGTCCGTGTGTATCAAAGAGGCGGTCTAGAGCTGGAGATCAGAGTGAAAACAAGTGCTGCATGGTCTTTGCAAGGGGTTGTCGGTGTCCCACCAAGTCACGACTCTATTTGAAGAATCTTCTTCACTTGCGCGGATTCCGCCTATTGCCTCAAACCCAGTTAATAGGGTGTCCGGTTAAGATCGAGAATTGTATTGGGGCCAGCCCCTATCCCCCCCCTCACCGGTGATTGAGGGAGATACGACTTCCGGATTACGTAGTCAGATTTTTAAGCTTGAAATCAAAACAATCCGGTTGTTTTGATTAGCTCATTGATCACTTGGTATCCATGCGCCTCCTAGCCCATTATTCCGGCAGGAGAATGACCCTGGCGGGGGCCCCTTCGCTTCCCTCTATCTTCATGGGAAGACAAACAAGTTTATATCTGCCAGGAGACACCTGCCGCAGATCCAGTCCTTCCACTACAACGATTTCGTTGTCTAGAAGTGTGCGGTGTACCGACAGGTCAAGATTACCAGGAGCATCTATAGATAAGTAATCTATTCCCACCAAACGGGCACCGTTGTCTATGAGCCAATCAGCAGCGTCTACAGTGAGTCCGACGTAGTCGTTTTGGAATTCAGGGCGATCCCAGAGGGAAGAGTTGTGTGTTTTGAACAACACGCGTTCCTCACTTACAGCGATATCGCATTTCTCAAGGAACCCCATGGTGATCGGGCCTTGTCCAATGAACTCCACGACTAGAGCAGTCCCAAGCATTACTTCCAGGTCTAGCTCATCGACAGTCTTACCCCCCTCAAACAGGTGGGATGGTGCATCGACGTGGGTCCCAATATGAGCGCTGAGGGTCAAAAGGGATACATCAGCCGTTTTACCATTGGCTATTGCTTGGACCAACCGACGTTTAAAACTGGGATCACCCAGATAAGTTGGTACCTTTGAACTTAACGCTAACGTCACGTCCCACATAGTGTCATCCCCTCCCTTCTCCATCCTCTGATGGTTTGGTTCGCACTCAAGAGTCTGGTTACCAATAGATTCTGAAGTGTTTCAACTCTTCCCCGCAGCTCTCTAAATCGAATCCCTCAAGCCACCAAACCAGAATCAGAGCACCTTTTTATTAAATTGAATTGCGTCATTCCAATATCGGAAGTTTCGCTTGTTGAGTGACCAAGCAAAATTACGAATAATTGTTAGTGGCGCTCAACGTTACGTACCATCGCCCGGTCCTTCTACCTAAACACCTAGGTGGTCGTCACTGTTCACGGCAAAGAATGGGCACTGAAAGCAACTATGAACGTCGATCAAAGCTTTCGACAAGTATTGGCCGAATGTCGATCCAGTTTTCGAAAGTGCAACTTTGATCTTGGTTAATACTTCAAGAACACAAGAACCCATAATGAAACCACGATAGTTAGGCCCAAGACTGATCCTATCCGCACCATCAGTTTTGGTGTCAGACCGGGTGTTAATCGTTGCACTCCTCGGAGCAAGCCGACTCCCTTCCGCTCGTCCTTGATGCAAAGACTCAAATCGAACCACTTCATCGCAAATTGCCTGCGTAGAAGCTGCAACAAATATGATTGGCCATAAAAATTAAGCTTCACCAATAACCAGTTCAATTCGTATAGCTTGAAGCCTTAGTCCCCGTGCACGGTAGCGTAAGGAAAATCTTTTCGCACCTTGCTAATCTAACACAGTAGTCGGAGTCATCACCTAGGAGAGGAACGAAACCATAATGCGCATACACACAACGAGGACGAAGTTAAACGTTCGACATTTTTGAAAAAAGTCATCATTCGTATTTCGATCATGTTGCGGTTAGATACACTGCTTTTTGTACTGTCACTCAGCAATTCTATCCTGTTAACGTTCTACTGTCCTACTGTGGCCCTATCTAAAGTAACAGACAGCCAACTGAACTAAAGCGGCTCCGCTCAGCTAGTCAATCCCCATCCAAACTTACTCTCTACATAGCGTTCTGCGCATAATTTACTCGGTTATAAGGGAAATCGATTGTTAGTGACTTTCGCATACTGACCCCTCAGTTCGAACCGAAGGGAATAAATTCCGGTGTTCTTACGCCGTGGCGAATTCGTAGCCAGATCGTTCACGATTGGCATTCGACCTGATGATTGGTAGAATCAGTAATTTGAGGTCAGATGAAAACGCAGTTTACAAACCAAACCGCTCCTCGAAAGGTTCAAAGATGGAAAGTATTACTCAGGCTGTTGTTTTAGCTGCTGGTCGGGGTGAGCGTCTCTATCCATTGACGGCGAAGCGACCCAAAGTCATGTTGTGCGTCGCTAACAAACCCATTCTTGAATACGTAATCGATGCGTTGTCCTCTTCAGGTATAATCGATTTGATCATCATAGTTGGGTATTACTCTGAAAAAGTTCAAGAATACTTCGGATCAGGAGCTAATTTCGGAGTCAATATCAGATATTTGAAACAGGACAGCCAATTGGGCACATCCCATGCACTCTCGGTCGCAAGTGAGCTTTTGGAAGACCATTTCTTGGTCGTTCCAGCTGACAACATTATTGATGCTGATATTCTCTCCAACATTCATACTACGAGCAGAAATGCAGCTTTGCTTGTATCAAATACGATGGGATCGCAGTATGGGGTAGCGATGGTAAAGAACGATTGTGTATTAGGCATTCTTGAAAAGCCAGAGGGAGTCGAAACAGGCCTAGTAAGCACAGGAATCTACAAATTTAGTAATGAAATTATCCCTTACGTTCTAGATGAGTTGGATTTACCTACTGCCATCAATAGGTTCATCAACGATGGCTTTGAGGTCACTGCGGTGCGTGGACATGGCATATGGTCGGATGCAATTGATGCCTCGGATTTGATTCACGTAAACGCGGAGGTATCGACAAAGATAGAACCCCGGTTGGCCGGAACCATTGAAGACGGTGTATATATCACAGGGAACGTTTCAATCGGAATCAATTCTATTATTAGGAGCGGCTGCTATTTGGTTGGACCAGTCATTGTCGGAGACGGCTGTGAAATTGGTCCCAATTCAGTGTTGATGCCTTATTCAAGTCTAGGCCATCAAGTCACGGTCGAGGCGTTTGGATTGATTAAAAACAGTATCATCGGCAACTCCGTTCATATTAAGAGCCATTCCTCCGTTATTGACTCTGTAATTCTGCATGGTTGTTCCTTCGGATCTTTTTTTCACGCATCGGCGGGACCGAATATATACAATAGTGAATCTAGCGAACGAAACGTCAATTTAGGAGCAGTAGTCGGGGAATCAGTAAGAGTTGGATCCCACGTGACAATTGAAGCAGGGTGTCACATCGGACCTGACACTCGCATTGGATCTAACAATATCGTGCGAAATAGCGTTCCGGCGAATACGTTAATCCTTTAAGTTTGGAGTGGGAAATTGTGTGGCATATTAGGTTGTTTTGGTTCTGAGAATCCGTATTCATTAATCCGCTCATCTCTACAGCGCCTAGAATACAGGGGATACGATTCGTGCGGAGTAGCTATCTCCGATCGTGACAAAATACACTCCTACAAAGTCAGTGGGCCGGTCTCGGGCCTCATCCAACGCGCCGAAATATCGGGAGCGATCAGTGGATTAGGTCACACACGCTGGGCTACCGTTGGGACCCCATCAGCCGAGAATGCTCATCCTTTCATGGATTGCAACGCAGATATAGCAATTGTCCACAATGGTGATTTGGACAATTTTATCGAACTCAGGGAATCGCTGCTACTGAGGGGCCACCATTTTTCCTCTGACACTGATAGTGAAGTGTTCGCACACCTAATTGAGGAATCTGAATCTAATTTAGAACCCATTCAAAGAGTCAATAGCATTCTTTCAAAGGTGACGGGGTCATATGCCCTTGGTGTTCTTTTTAGGTCGAGTGGTGTCATCGTTGGCGCCAGGCATGAAAGCCCGTTGGTTATTGGGACAAATTCTTCGGGTGGTTTCCTGTGCTCTGACGTGCATGCTATCGCACCTTATGTGGATCATGTCATACATCTAGAAGACGGCGATTTAGCCCTCCTGGATACAACTGGAGTATCACTTTTCCACGGAGACAAGCCCGTTACTCGTACCTCTCATCCGGTCTCATGGGATCCTGCCGAGGTCGATAAAGCCGGTTTCGATCACTATTTTCTTAAAGAAGTCTTTGAGCAGCCCAAAATCATCCGCAATTCATTGGAAGGCCGAGTAAGGTTGACGAATCCAACGATCGATTTAGCCAATGAATTACCGAACATGCCTATTACAGGCAAAATTGGAGTTTTTGGTTGTGGGTCAGCTTTCAATGCAGGATTATTGGGGGCAACCATTGTCTCTGAATTAATTGATCAGGAAGTTGGTGCACATGTATCTTCAAATTACAACCGCCGCCTATTGACTAAAGATTTGGCGCTCGCAGTATTCCTGTCACAATCTGGGGAGACTGCTGACACTCTGGCAACACTCAAAGTTGCCAAATCTGCGGGAATTAAAACTATTGCAATCACAAACGTTCCCAACAGTTCAATTACGCGGCTGGCCGAATTCACTCTTCTGAATAAAGCTGGTTTAGAAGAAAGTGTAGGTGCTTCCAAAACATTCACCTCTCAAGTCATTGATTTCGTTCTTTTGTGTCTTTGGCTAAACCAGACTGATATCTCGTCGTTGAACGATACTATTGTCGACATGCATAATCTGTCGAACCATTTGGATCACATTCTCGACACATATCAATCAATGGAGGATATTGCTCTGACAATTAGCAATGCATCTTCGATTTTCATCATTGGCAAGAATCTGAGCTATCCGATTGCCCTGGAAGCAAGCTTAAAATTCAAGGAATTAGCCTATATCCATGCTGAGGCGATAATGTCTGGGGAAATAAAGCATGGGACTTTCGCACTCTTGACAAGTGAGACGCCGGTTATTGCAATTGCAAAAAGCGGCGATCAATATAAGGATGTAGTGCAAACGGTTAGGGAAATAAAAGCGAGGAATGCCCCGGTCATCGTGATAACCGATCAGGCAGATGCATTTTTGAACGTAGCTGATGCTGTAGTTACGGTAGAATCAAGTCTCCCTATTGGTTTTTCACTAGAGGCATCAATGATATTCCAGCTTCTTGCCTATCGTGCTGCGATTGCTAAAGGATGTCCTATTGACAGGCCTCGCAATTTGGCAAAAAGCGTGACGGTGAAGTAAATATAATATGGCCATTCCAAGTAAATTAAATTCCAGTGGGTTTGCCGTAGATTGCTAAAGTTCCACTCAATTTGACACTAGTAGTTACTGGGACGGTACTTTTCGAGACAATAAGGTGATAGCCAGTAGCAGCTTGACCGATATTACGGGCAACTTCTTCTATTTGTTTTATGTCAGCAGATCCATTCTCCAAAGACGGTGTCCCGACACACAATATTTGAATTGCGGACCATGCCAGACAGTTGCTTAACAAACTGCTGAAGCGAAGCTGACCAGTCCCCATATGCTTCTCCACGAGCTCGTTCAGCCCCTCTTCCAAAATGGCAGCTTTCCTTGTTCGATCTGGGCCACTTTGGATTCATCTGAATCCATGCAAAGGATCTCGTGCCCCACTTCAGCAAGGCTTGCACCTGTAACAAGACCAACGTGACCAGTCCCGATAATCGAAATTTTCATCGCTGTATCCCAATCCTTTGAATTCTTAAGCCCATTTAATACTGACGTGCAGAGTTCGCCTGACTACCGGATGGACGACTACATTCAGCCAGACATTTGCAGTACCTTCACCATCCGAAATGTCGGTTTTCGCCGTTGACATCAGTCGATGACATCGGGTACCGTATCGTGGTCTGATGACCTAGGCACTAAGTACAAACCCAAACTCCAATCAAAGTGCATAGGAAAGAGGGGACGGCGAGACGGTGATTCGACAACAGGTGAATCAGAACGGGCTTCTTACCCATATGCGAACGGCAGAATCGCCAATGCGTATATGCAACTTCCAAATCAGCTTGGAGACAACGAACGCCCCTGAATTTATAGACATCACCGACCAAGTTCTCGACTCGATCGTAGAGTCAAACATCACCATGGGCAATGTCCTTGTCTACTCAAAGCACACCACCGCGGCAATCAAGATCAACGAGATGGAGCCCCTTTTACTTGAGGATTTGGCTCGCACCCTGGAGCACATCGCTCCCCGGGACGCTGACTACCGGCACAACGACTTCACCGTCCGGACCGTCAACATGAATGAGGATGAGTGCCCTAACGGCCACGCCCACTGCCAGCACCTGACTCTGGGTACAAGCGAGACCGTCCCCATCATCGATGGAGCAGTGCAGCTAGGTACCTACCAACGGGTGTTCTTCATCGAACTAGATCACCCCCGCCAGCGGGAATTTCTCATTCAGGTGATGGGGTACTAACCTTTCTCCTCTCACTTGATTGGCTCTGCGGCGAAGCCTCAATCTCCCTATTGCCCTGATTCACGCTTCTAAAAACGGCTCCTCAACTAGCGGGAAACCCCTGAGTTATGCATCACCTTCTTCACCAAATCTGGGTAATGCTCCTTGAGATCTTGTTCGTCGCGATCGAAGCTAACTGGCACAAAGTGCTTTGGATCCAGGCGAACCCGTTTTGCAGTATCCGGATTCTCCTCAACGGCTTCCCAATCCAAAAGCCACTCATTATCTAGCAGGTCATCGGCCGCCTCTGACGCTACCTGTTCTGTATCTGTTCCTGAGGCCGCCGTAGGGGAAGTAGAGGTGGTGTCGTGAGTGTGACTCTCAAAACCCCAAATAGCCGAATGTGCGTTCGCGATCATCGGCTCTATGCCTAGCTTACCAGCCACATCAACAATGTAATTGAACACGGCTTTCGCATCCCCTGCCAGTACTGTGATCCGCTGCTTCCGGAGGGCAAGGGTTACATTGATACTCTTGAGCATCCCTTCGCCTTTTGGGGCACCATAGAAGGCTGTGAGATACTCTTCCTGCAATACCGACGCTGGGCCAAACAAGGTCACCGAACTCCCTACCAAATCGAGGTGGCATCGCCTCGTTAGCAGTAGCTCCTGTTCCAGGATTTCGACATGTAGCTGAGACGTGAGGGATCCAAGCGTATCAAGCATGTAGCTCAGGATCTCGTTCTCACGAATCATCGCTTTGTAGCGCTGCGCCTCTTCCGGTGACAAAGCACCTAGCATGGCGCGCAATTCAGCCGGTGAGAGAACCGGCGTGACCTGATATCACCAACCTAGCCTTGTCCTCAGGTGAGAAGTTCTCGATAATGTCTCGGACACGCTGCTCAGGGTCAGTCATTCCTACCTCCTCTGGTTCACCACCCTCTTTTCCATGGCGGTGAGCCGCCTTTCAAATTCCTCTGTCTTCGTCAGCCTGCTGTTTACTTGCAATAGATATGCCGCTGCGTTAGCAGTCTTGGCATCGATCGCTCCGGAAACCAGCCCTTCAAGCACACTCCTCACGACGCCGCGAGCCTCCTCGGGACCCAACGGTTCCCCGATGGGGATAAACACAGAACGGCGACTCCCACCCCGCAGAGCAGCATCCTTCCTCAGGTCAGTCTGCGATGGGTCATGCCAGAAGCAGGGCCCCGACTCCATGGCGTATGCTCTACAAGCCAGACCGTCGACGCGGTCGGCTGTACACTTACGTCTGGTGTCCTTCAGGTCTGCCATTCAATTAGCCTATAAGCCCTCAGAAGTGGCCTGTCAACCGGGTATTTTGCTACAAAGCAGAACAGGTATTCGCCAGCTTTTGCAGAGGGACATCTGGCGACCTCCACCCACTCGGCAACCAGGGCCCCTACCACTAGTCCATCAAAACTGGGCATCGGTTGCCAATAAATTTACATAATGTTCGATTTAGCTAGAACGCCGCAACGTTATGTCCAGTTATTGACTCCCTGGATACGCTATCATCAAGGTATCGATATTACTAAGTAATGGGTATAGGGAGACGGGGGTCGATACCATGGTATCTTGGGTCGCGAGGAGAATACTGCTTTGGTAGGTAATCCGACATTGGGCCAGGCCACTGCCCTCCAGAAACCCAAGATCTACCGTGACCTGCTACTGATACCAGTGTTCGCGGTGGTTGTGATCGTCGACCAGATCACCAAAGCCCTGATCCGGAGCAACCTCCGTCTGCACGAGTCCGTACCTGACGATGGTTTCTTCCGCTTCACCTACACCACCAATACCGGCGCGGTGTTCGGCGTCTTCTCTGACCAGACGTTTATCATGACCATAGCTTCATTTGTCGGCGTGGGCATTCTTCTGTACTTCTACCATTCCCACTCCGGGTCTGAGCGCCTGTTGCGAATCAGCCTGGGCCTGTTGCTCGGCGGCGCCATAGGGAACCTGATAGACAGGATATGGCTTGGCAAAGTGACGGACTTCATAGACGTGGGGCCGTGGCCGATCTTCAACCTGGCAGATTCAGCCATCGTCGTCGGCATCGGAGTACTGGTGGGGATGTTCCTGTTCGAGGGCGAGAAGCCTGCTGTAGCGAAAGAAGGGGGCCAGCCCTCTTCCACGGAGTTGGAGGCCCACCCCATCCAAGGAGAACCTGTTGGCGACGACGAGTAAGACCCAAGAATTCTCCGTCCTTAAGACCGGGTTGCGCCTGGACCTATTCTTGGGGTTCTGCTGCCCGGACATGACGCGTTCTAGATTGGCAAACCTGATTCGGGATGGCCTAGGCACAATCAACGGGCACCCCGCCAGGCCTTCGCAGAAGGTGCGCAGCGGCGACGTCGTCGCACTGACCATCCCTCCGCCGATGCCGCTGGATCTGGAGCCGGAAGACATCCCTATAAACATCCTGTACGAGGACGATGACCTGATGGTGGTGGACAAGCCCTGGGGCCTCACCGTCCATCCTGCGCCGGGACATCCATCACACACGCTGGTCAATGCGCTGCTGGCTCTTCGGCCAAACCTCTCCGGCATCGGCGGTGTACAGCGACCCGGTATCGTGCATCGACTCGATAAAGACACCTCCGGCCTGATGCTGGTGGCCAAGAACGATGCTGCTCACAACTCGCTGGCGGGACAGCTTCAAAAGAGGCACATCCACAAACGCTACCTGGCCCTTGTTTGGGGAAGCCCTGACCCTGCCTCGGGGGTCGTTGATGAAGCCATCGCCAGAGACCCGCGGAACCGCAAGCGCATGGCAGTGGTAGCCGACGGGCGAGCATCCACCACAAACTACGCCACGCTGGAAGTCTTTCCTGACGTCAGCTTGGTTGAGGCCAGACCAGTGACAGGTCGCACTCACCAGATACGCGTCCACCTGACGTCTATTGGACATCCACTGGTGGGAGACGCCCTGTACAGCAACAGGAAGACGGACCTGGTTGAGCGACAGTTCCTCCACGCGGAGACGCTGGAGTTCCAACTCCCGTCTAACGGTGAGACTATGCAAATCACAGCACCGCTTCCCGCTGACCTTCAAGGCGCTCTGGATATTCTTCGAAAATGAATGTTGGCACCAATAGCATTTTCTGCGCCGGGGCGTAAAATATGTCCACTTCTCTACCTCGTATCTATACACTGAGAGCGCAATGAGCCTGCTGGACGACGTAAAAAGTCGATTGGACATCGTAGAGGTTGTATCCGGGTACACGTCTTTGACGCAGGCCGGACGCAACCTGAAAGCTCGCTGCCCCTTCCACTCGGAGCGGACGCCGTCGTTCGTCGTGTTCCCGGAGCGCGGCAGTTGGCGGTGTTTCGGTGCGTGCGCCGAGGGCGGAGACGCTATCCGCTTCGTGATGAAGGCGGAGAACCAGAACTTCGCAGAGGCGTTGCGAACGCTGGCAGACCGTCTGGGGATACAGGCACCTTCGCGTCGAGCCCAGGAAGCCATGAACCCCCTCCTGAGAGCCAATGAGGAGGTAGCCAAGTTCTACCACAAGCACCTCGTCGACTCGGAAGAGGGCGCGGACGCCCGGGCCTACCTTGAAAAGCGGGGCGTATCCACAGAGACTGCTAGCGCCTTCGGACTTGGTCTCAGCCCCACCGGCTGGGAAGACATGAAGAACCACCTGGCCGGTCAAGGGTTCACCGACGCCCAGATGCTCCAGGCCGGGCTCCTCCATCGCAGCGAAGAAGGCCGCACCCGTGACCTGTTCCACGGCAGGCTCATGTTCCCCATCAAGGACGACGGTGGCCACATCGTTGGCTTTGGCGGGCGCGAACTGGACGGGGGCCAGCCCAAGTACCTCAACACGCCCCAATCCCCTCTGTTCGATAAGTCCACCATACTGTGGGGCATGGACGTAGCATCGGAGGGCATCCGCCTCAAAGACGAGGCAGTAATCGTCGAGGGGTACATGGACGCGTTGATGGCCCACCAACACGGGTTCACCAACGTTGTTGCCTCTATGGGTACGGCATTGACGAACCAGCAGGTGGAGCACCTGACACGACTGGCCAAGAGCTACGTCTTGGCGTTGGACGCCGACGCCGCTGGCCAGGAAGCCACGCTGCGAAGCCTCAAGTCGTCATGGAAGGGCGTGGACAACGTCAGGATAGCTCTGCTGCCGATAGGCAAGGACCCCGATGACCTCATCCGCCAGGCTCCCGACAGGTGGCCAGATGTCATCGCCTCAGCGGAATCGAAGATCGACTTCTTCTTCCGGCTGCTGCCACCCCGATACGACCTGACGACTACAGAAGGCCAACGGACGCTTACGGAGGAGCTAGGGCCATTGGTGTTGGACGTCCAGGACTCCACAGAGCAGGACCGCCATCTTGAACGCCTGGGTGAGTTGCTGGGGGTCAATCGACACACGCTGGAAGAGGTGTTGCAGAGGCAGCGACAATCTGTGCTGCGGGCGGCAACGGCCAAGGGCCAACGCCAGCGGGGTCCGGACGAACCACCAAAGGTGCAGGTAGCGGCAGCTGCTTTCAAGCAGGACCAGCTTGAAGCTTACAGCTTGGCGTTGTTGCTCAGGGATCCAGAACTCAAAGAGGTGGCAGAGGCCCTCCAACCGGAGTTTTTCCATGAGAGCGAGAACCGTGAGGTCTATCTAAAATGGGCTGAATGTTCTATAATCGAGGAACTACGTGAACTTATGGACACCCCTCTGCGGGAGCATTTGGAAACTCTTGTAGACCGTGAATTCCCCTCCATGGATCAAAAAGAACGAACAGAAGCCCTAGCACACTGTGTCCGTCGTTTAGAAGAGCGCCACCTTCGGGAAGTCCGCACACAGATAGCAACGGCGTTGAGCCAGGCCATTGAAGAGGGAGACGATCCCTCCCAGGTGATTGAGGAACTCCGCAAGCAGGATGAACGCCTGCGAGAAATCCACTCCACCAGGGTCAGGCGAGGATTTTAAGGGCAGACCAGCAGGAGGTTTATATGACAACCAAGAAGCCATCATCAGGGGGACGGGGCCGGCCGAAATCCGATGCCTCTCTCACTGCCGATGAAGGTGAAGAGGAAGAGGGTGCAGAGGAAGCCAACGTCATTCCTCTGGACATCGGTATACCCGTTGGTGACCGAACACAGCTAGCCGACGAAGCCGGTGGAAAGCCCGCCGCAGCCGCCTGGACCACAGAAGAACCCCAGTCAAAGGAACTCGAAGAGGCTCGACTCGAAGAGGACGTGGAGTGGGAGGACGAGGTCGAGGTCGAGTCCGCCGAGATGATCGACGACCCGGTGCGGATGTACCTGCGAGAGATCGGTAGGGTAAGCTTGCTGACCGCCCAGGACGAACGTAGCCTGGCCCGTCGTATGGAAGCATTCAAGCACATCCAGCTCCTCAAGAAGTACCTCAGCGACGACTCTGATCGCACCGTCACCAACTGCCAGATCACCGTTGAACTGCTTCGGCGTTTGGTGGAGACCTGGCCGGTGACCAAGGAACTGGCCGCTCACGTTGAATCTGAGACCCCCGTTAACCTCAAGGTCATCATGGAAGACCCGAAGCTTCGGGCATCCATCGATAATGAGATGAAGATGGACATCGTCCAGACCCTCAGCCCCGCTATGGGCATTGAGGAGTTGGATATTGCCAAGGAGATCATCAGCCTCTCCCTCAACAGCCGACTGTTGGCACCTGAGGTGATCGAGGTACTGGGCGGGAACACCACCCTTGAGGAGCTTGCCCAGCAAATCACCGACGGCACGGTTTTGGAAGACCTCCTGCCGTTTGAGTTGCTCATCAAGAACCACATTGAAAAAGCGGTCCACGATGGCGTCCGCGCCCAACGACACCTGGCAGAGGCCAACCTTCGTTTGGTGGTCAGCGTAGCTAAGAAGTACATCGGCAGGGGCATGTCCCTGCTGGACCTCATCCAAGAGGGCAACATCGGCCTGATCCGAGCGGTGGAGAAGTTTGACTACCGTAAGGGCTACAAGTTCAGCACCTACGCCACATGGTGGATTCGGCAGGCCATCACGCGAGCGATCGCTGACCAGGCCCGCACCATTCGCATCCCGGTGCACATGGTAGAGACCATCAACAAGCTGCTCAGACAGCAGCGCCGCTTAATTCAGGAGTTTGGCAGAGAGCCCAGCAACGAGGAGCTTGCCGAGTCCCTGGAGCAGAGCCCGGAGCGTGTCCGAGAGATCCTTCGTATCTCCCAGGAGCCGGTGTCCCTGGAAACGCCCATCGGCGAGGAAGAGGACTCCCACCTGGGTGACTTCATTGAAGACCGCGCAGCACTTGCCCCCATCGATGCTGCGTCATACCAGCTTCTCAAGGAGCAGGTAGAGGATGTGCTGAACACCCTGAGCGACAGGGAACGTCGCGTGCTGGAACTCCGGTTCGGGTTGATCGACGGCAGGAGTCGCACGTTGGAAGAGGTCGGCCGTGACTTCGGTGTCACGCGAGAGCGCATCCGGCAGATTGAGGCCAAGGCGCTTCGGAAGCTGCGTCACCCAACTCGCTCACGCAAGCTCCGCGACTTCCTGGAATAGTCCCGCACGCGGGACACCTAAGCTCCCTGTCGGACATTAAAAGAGGCCCCTCATACGAGGGGCCTCTTCTTGTTATGCTAGCTGTTTCACCTAGACCTTAAATTCCACCACCAACATGCTCTCTAACCAATCTTTGGTCTCGCCTACCAGCTGCCCATCAGTATCAAACATATAACCACCACCAGGGAAATCTTCATCCACTGTACGTCCCGCTTGGGTAGCTACGGCAATGTGGAGATGGTATTTCCTTGCAAACTCGTCTAGTTGAGTTCAACATTTCTCACGCCACCACCCGTGGCCTGACTCCCAGTTCCTTGATTCCTGCGGCCCGTCCAGCCCTGGGGCTGAGGGTAGGAGCACCACTTGCGCTCCCATAGATGCGTATTGCTCAAAAAGACCCCCGTTGTCGATGTCAGCGCAAATCGCCAGGCCAAAACTGACACCACCATGCGTACAAACCAAGGGTTCTGAGCCTGATGCAAACCAGTCTAACTCATCAGGAGCTACGTTGTTCTTCCGGTACACCCCAAGAAGTTCTCCGTCCCGGATCACCCCTTGGGAAATGAACGGCATCCCATCCGGGTTCGCCTCGACGATACCGGCAACAATCGTCACATGGCTTGTTCTTGAAGATTCGAACAGCGGAGTAAGTCTCGAGTCGTTCCAAGTGACGATTTCATCTTGGTGCTTCGGGGGGTCAAGGTAGCCGGTGATGCTCATCTCAGGGAAGCACACAAGGTCAGCGTCTGCGTCCGTAGCCTGAGCAACGTACTCGGCAGTCCGGGCCAGGTTCTGGGTGATTTGTGCCTTTCCACAGACCATCTGGACCAAGGCTACCTTCACATCGCCCCTCCAGGCCCTAGCCACCCGCTGAGATGATGCCGTGCCTGTGTAGCAGGCTATGAAGCGCCTCCAGCGTCTGGCCGTTCTCTTCAAGGGAGAAGCCATCAACGGCCGGAACGGGTTTCCCCGCCTTTGCGTCAATGGCGCCGTTGCCGACTATTGTGCGGATGACGTCTTCCTCCTCCTCAATAGAAGGAAGCAGGTTCCACCCCGCCAGGAGCGATAGAGCAGCAATCAGGCCGTACCCACCCCAGTTGGATACGCTGGCGATCACAAGTTCAGACACGGTGGTCATAACGGGATCGTTGGGGAGGGCTTCCACCGCCGCGATCTGCTCGGTCAGATTGCCCATGCCGATCTCATTGCCGCCATCGCCGATACCGATGGTATTGTCGTGGTGTTTGAAGAGGTAATCCAGCTTGGCATGGTACTCGGAGGTGTCCTCGCCCCTGGCGTTCAGGTACCGGCCGGGAGTGGTGAAGCTGCATCGCTCTATAGCGATAAAAAGGGACGGTTGAAGCTGCTCCAACAGGTCCACAGCAAAGGCCTCGCTGACCTCAGCGTCAGCCATGGGGAACTCGACGACGTCGCCGCATCGACCAGTCCCTCGAACAAGGGTGTGCTGTAGTGGTCGCTCACGTAGGTGACCTGGAAGCCCATCGCCTGGAGCGCGCGACCGATGAAGTATGCTCCCGGCGGGCCGTCCGTCTCTGATGCTCCAGCGCGTGTGATGTAGAAGCCCGTAGCTATCAGTGCGCGGCCGGGGGCGTTGAGGATGAGCTTGGCGGCCTGGGTGCAGAAATCGTCTGCCAGGAACGGGCGTAACTCCGCCATGCTACACCAGTCTCTGCTCAGGATAATGTCTTTGATCTCACTCATGGGTTAGGTGTCGCCCGGACTAGTGTAGGGCGACGAGAGAGCCTCGTTCCATCACTGTTTCTTGTGTCAATCACCCTTTTCGGTTCTCTTCCATGATACTACACTGAGGAAACCCCTTAGTTATGTGTCGAAGGAGCAGGGCATGCCGGAAGCGCCTGACCTCTATGTCATCCGAGACTACTTTGAGGCCAACCTCACAGGCCTGACCATCGCAAAGGCGGAGGTGCTGCGCCCCATCGTCTTGCGATCTTTGGCCGTGTCACCGGAAGAGCTTCCTGACGACATGGCCGGGCGGTCGTTCACGGGCTTCTGGCGTCGAGGTAAGTTCCTTGGTCTGGAGCTCTCGTCAGGGTCAGACGGTTCCGAGCGATTGCTGGTAGTGAACCCGATGCTCAGCGGCGGGCTGCAGCACTGTGCCCCGTCTGTGCGCGTGTCCAAACGCACGTACCTGGTGCTCACGCTGAACGACGACCAACAACTGCGTTACGTGGACGACGACCAGATGGGGATGATCTACTACCTCACCCCGGAGCAACTAACGCAGGTGCCTCGACTGACCGATCAGGGCCCCGACGTGTTGGACGAGGTCTTGACCCTGGACGAGTTCAAAGAGCACCTCAAGCCCTATCGTGGCGAGATCAAGGGCGTGCTCACACGGGGCGGAGCAGTGTCCGGTATCGGCAAACGCGATACCCGTCCTCCAGAGGAGCGTATGGGCAGCGACATCCATCGCAAGGTGAGGGATTTCCTGAAGGTACATGGTAAGGGGAACCAGCCCTGTCCTACGTGCGGCTCAAACATTACACACATTACTAGTAATGGCCACCTGACCGACTACTGCAAGAAGTGCCAACCGGGCTCACTCATAGGCGGGAGTACGCTGTTCCGATAACAGACTGACATCAGCCCCTACTCCCCTAGAGACCGCCACGGCAGGTATACTCATTGAACTACAACGGAGGTTCAACTACATGATTACCCCTGAGGTCGCAGAGGCCATGGCAAACTCGGTGATTCAAGACCTTGCCCAACGATTCGATACCGGCCACATGCCGGAGCTGCATACCCATCCCAGCAACAACCTTGTGACCATGATGTACACGACGTTTGTTGAAGGCTACATCAGCGGTCGGCCCTCAAGGGCGATAGTCTACGTAGCACTGACAGAGGACGATGAGGTTGCCCAATGGGTTGAGAATCAAGTGGTGCGGATAGAGCAGCACCCGGCCTAACAACACGGCAAACACACCCTCGAAGTACGATGGAGGCACACATTCATGCTGACCCCTGAGCGCGCACTCGGCATCTCTCGAGAGGTGTTCCTGACCATTGTCGACGGCATTGACGAAGGGCACATCGCCGTTGGTGACGAGCCGAAGGAAGCTTTCACCCTGTTGAGCAACCTGCAGATAGAGCAAGCAGGCGATGGTCCGGGCCAGGCGGTCCTGTTCCTGGCGGTGATGGAAGACGAGAAGAAGGCCCTCGACCTGAAATCGGTGTTGAGCAAGCTGATGGAGAAGCTCTAGGAGCTAGCCCCTTTTTCTCTGCTTACGCGGCCTGAACCCAAACTCCCAACATACTCAAGGCATATATATTCCTTGGAGGCAGGCAATGGCTTTCACGTACGCATGCAGCGACTATCCGGGAATGGCGCCATGTCTTGGTCGGTTTACTGCGGAGACTGAGGTCGAGCTGTGGGAACACATCGAACTTCATGCCCTGGTAGCCCACGGTGAAGATCCCCACAGAGTGGTCGGACGATGATAGATCAACGATCCAGGCGCTCATCACCAGCGCCTAAACCCATAGCTGCTACGCCCCAAAACTACAGGTTTACCCCCCTTCAGTAATCACATGAGCATCCCCTATGCTGGAAGCTGATACTGCATTCCAGGAGGAAGCTATGCAAAAACCTCAGCGACTCCCTAGCGACCACAGCGATATTAATGAATCGTTCTCAGATGTGTTTGAGACTCATCTGACGGACTGGAGCTACGCCATCACCTTCGGGTTGCGCTCGGTACGTCCTGACGAGCCCCACAAGTACAACAGCCAGGAACGTATGCCCCTGGCCCAGGCCAAGGCGCTAGCTGTGCTGATGCTCAGGAACATCCGTCGGTACGAGCAGGCGGCGGGCATAGACATTGACCTGCCACGCGACGTACTGGAGAAGCTGCAGATACCACAGGAGGACTGGCAACTCTTCCGCGAGCCACTTGACCTGGACGGCCCCGTGACCCCTTAAGCCCCTTACGGCTTTCGCTGCCGGGTAGGGTTGTAACCTCGGCCTCATATACTTGATCCCATGAATCGCTCAAGGGCAACTGCTCTGGCCTTCAGCATAGCAATGCTAGGGGTGTTGATCGTGTTTGACACCCCTAGGTGGTTCTTCCCCGTGATCATGCTGCCTGCCATCATCTATCTGGGAACCTCTAAAGCCAAGCGGAAGTAACTCTCCCACTGAACTGCCGCGAGACGTGCTGGAGAAGCTACAGATACCCCAGGGGAGCACTGGCAGCTCTTCCGCAATGGCCCTTTAAGGCCCCATAGGGGCTTTTGCTGCCAATTTCAGCCCTAGATTTGGATCATTCCATTTCTACAGGCATTATGTTTCTGTCACTCGTTCCTATAGCTGCACCCATGAACCCATGGTATGGTTTATTCATCCGATAGTTCCTTACTATTAATTAACCTAAAGATTCTATGTGCTGTGTGATGACGTAAGTATGCCGGATTTCAGTTGGTGGGGCAGTTTAACCAGCATAGCTGGGATATTCGTTTCGTTCTTCGGCCTGGCTTGGGCAATTCGGAGGGCTGGTAAAGCACAATCCGCCGCACTCGCAGCCGCAACCGCAGCAACTGAGGCCCGTTCGGAAATTACGGATGTTTTGTATTTCCGCGAATTAGAACGCGCAATAGGGATTATTGAAAGACTCAAAAGCTGGCATAGAGATTCCAAATGGGACTTAACAATTGAACAATACTCTATCCTCCGAGCAGCGTTAGCCTCTTTAAACGAACACCATCTGCCAAACAATCCGAAACTGGGAGAATCTCTTCAATCCGCAATTGTCCAGGTACGCGTAATTGAGGAGTTAGTAGAAAAGGCAATACTAGGATCAGTAAACAACCAATCCGGACATCGTAAAAATAAATTCTCAGCTAACCAAGATCCAAACTCAATTACAGATCGCTCCTTCTGGGGTAAAGCTATAGCTGTGTAACGGAGGTTGTAAATGGCGGCCATCGATCAGATATTCCAAGCAATAAAATTAAGGACTTATCAAAATAAGGTGCCATGGGATACGACGGCAAGTGAGGATACATTTGCTGCTGGCATTAGAGATCAATCTGTCACGTTAACCAAGTCTGTATTTTCTTTGATGTTTGGCGACCCAACGTTGTTGTTTAGCATTTTTGACTCAAAGGGTGCGTCGTTAGACAGTTTAAGCCTGAAAATCACGAACGCCGGTGATTTGGATGATTTTTTCGCGCCTGTTAAGCGTCAAGCACTTCTAATTGACGCGAAATTAGGCCTCATGTTAGAAAACCTCGAACAAGACAACTAACCAAACCTGCTGGCGCCTCTAATCTTCGCACCCTATAATGCGTACGGAAACCGTAGTAGAAGGGTGCCCATGACCACCGCCCCTGAGATACTGGGAACGCTGCATAATCTCAAGACCGTCGCCGTTGCTGAGCTGGACGCCGTCAAAGACGCGGACGGCATTGAAGCGTGGCGTATCGCCTACCTGGGCCGCAAAGAGGGCCGCATCACCATGATCATGAAGGGCATGGCGGCGCTGGACTCTGATTCCAAGCGCACCGTGGGCGCCATGGCCAACGATGTCAAAGCCCTCCTGGAGAGCCAGCTTGAGGCCCGTATCGAGGAGATGAAGTCGGCGCAGTTCACCCATGCATCGCAAGAAGGTCGCCTGGACGTTACGCTACCCGGCCGTCGCCCCGCCCTCGGTCGACTCCACCCCATTACTCAGACGCTGCGAGAGATCACCAACGCATTCGGCACTATGGGCTTCCAGATCGTCGAGGGTCCGGAAGTGGAGACAGACCACTACAACTTTGAGATGCTGAACATCCCCAAGGACCACCCGGCGCGGGACATGTTCGATACCCTGTGGCTTGACCACACCAACGCAGACGGTGAGCAGGACATGCTGCTGCGCACCCACACATCGCCCATGCAAGCGCGAGTGATGGAGAATACCAAGCCCCCGGTGCGCGTGGTGGTGCCCGGCCGTGTCTACCGCTACGAGGCAACTGACGCTACCCATGAATGGCACTTCGCTCAGGTGGAGGGGCTGGCTGTTGACGAGGGGATCACCTTCGCCAACCTGAAGGGCACGCTGTACGAGTTCGCTCGATTGGTCTTCGGTCCCGAGCGTCGCGTGCGTTTCCGATGCGACTTCTTTCCTTTCGTCGAGCCGGGCGTCGACATGTCCATCGACTGCTTCAACTGCGATGGCGCTGGCAACGTGAAGGGTTCCGACGATATGTGCCGCATCTGTCGTGGCAGCGGCTGGATCGAAATCATGGGCGCGGGCATGGTGCACCCACGGGTGTTGGAGATGTCTAACATCGACCCGTCCGTGTATACCGGCTTCGCCTTCGGCGTGGGCGTGGAGCGGATCGCCATGCTCAAGCACGGCATAGACGACATCCGCTATTTCTACGGCAACGACGCCCGGTTCCTTCGGCAGTTCTAAGCCCAACAACTTGAGGTAACACGTGAAAGTACCCCTGTCCTGGCTCAAAGAATACGTAGACGTGAACGTCCCGGTGGACGAGTTGGCCCATAGGCTCACTATGGCCGGCGTGGAGTCGGGCGGTGTTGAGCATCTTGGCGGCTGGAACGATACTTACGTGGGCCATGTGCTGGCGGTGGAGCCACACCCCGACGCTGACCGGCTGCGACTCTGCACCGTGGGCATCGGGGCTGAGCAACTTCAGGTGGTCTGTGGTGCGCCCAACGTGGCTGTAGGCCAGAACATCGCCTTCGCCAAAGTGGGCGCAAGGATGTTCGATACCCACTCAGGAAAGACAGAAGCACTGAAGCCCGCCAAGATTCGCGGCGTTGTCTCTGAAGGCATGATCTGCTCTGTCCTGGAGCTCGGCCTCGGCGAGGAGCACGACGGCATCCTGGTGCTGCCTGACGACGCACCTGTCGGCACGCTGCTCTCGGATTACATGGGCGACGCTGTCCTCGACCTTGAGGTCACCGCTAACCGACCCGACTGCCTATCCGTGCTCGGCGTGGCCCGAGAGGTCGCAGCCTTCCAGGGCAACCGAATAACGGAGCCGGATGTGAGCTACCCGGAAGACGGCGAGCCGATAGATTCGATGGCGTCTGTGGAGGTCGCTGACCCGGAGTACTGCAAACGCTACACAGCTTCTCTCATTACAGACATTACTATTGGGCCATCGCCGCAATGGATGCAGGACAGGCTCAACCGCGCTGGCCAACGGCCCATCAACAACGTCGTCGATGTGACCAACTACGTCATGCTGGAATACGGCCAGCCGCTGCACGCCTTCGACTTCGATAAGGTCAAGGACCGCAAGGTCATCGTCCGCCAAGCCACCGCCAACGAGGAGCACACCACCCTCGACGGGATCGAGAGGAAGCTGCAGCCGCCGATGATGGTCATCGCAGACCCCGGCGGCGTCATCGGCCTGGCAGGGGTCATGGGCGGCGGCAACACGGAGGGCACGGAGGCCACCACCACCA
>CAJWXP010000023.1 GCA_913049785.1 uncultured Dehalococcoidia bacterium
CTGCCCCCCCTTCCTTCCTGCATCCCCATCCTTCGACATACCCCATCCCATTCGCACGCACTAGCCCATTCGCATGCACTAGCCCATTCGCATGCACTAGCCTATTCGCACGCACTCGCCTATTCGCACGCGCTAACAATACTCACTGCCCAGCATACTCCGCTACGGCCGGATCCGTTTATGGGAAATGGAAAACGGTGGACAAGTGAAGAACTGGAGCGCTCATGGAGGGGGAGCTCAGTCAGTTGAATTTTGTCGCGATGGAAACCTCGTTTCTTGCGGACGCGATCGAGTCACGAAGCTTTGGAATCAAGGCGGCAGTCAGATTCGCGCCTTTGCTGCGTTGGGAGATTACGCACTTAATGTCACCTATTGTGACGAAACCAAACGAGTGATTGCAGGCGACTTGGCGGCGGCCATGGTTCTGATCAACAACGTACGCACGGCGTCTGCGATATATCCGTGGGACCTGAGCTCGGTCATGGACCTGGCGCTGCATAAAGATGAAGCAGGCCAGTCTCTGCCGAACACGGGGGACTACGCCTTGAGCGCGCCGGGCGACTTCTCCGCCGGCGGTATGATGGCTGCGGTGACAGCGAGCACCCTAGCGGAGGGGTGGGCAGCGCTCAAGTACGAGCGCCTGATCGAACTGGCCGAAGGCTATCGCGGCAAGAGCGCGGCGGACGAGAAGGCAGCGGAGGAATGGCGCGGCTGGGACGTGAAGCGCCGGCTGGAACACGCGCTGGTCAAGGGCATCGACGCGCATGTCGTCGCCGATACCGATCAAGGACGTGTCAACAACTGTGGTGGTAAGCCCTTGAGAGGTAGTGTTGCCTTTGTAGCCGGCACCAGGCTTCTGCACGTTTCCGGCCAGGTCCTCAGCCTCTATCCAGAACGGTACCCTCGGGCCAATGTTCTTGATGTCAGTGGAACTGAAATCAACACTCAGATTCCAGCCATTAGTAATCGCAGTATATGCGCTAGAGGCTAGGTTAACGGCTCCTACGTCACCAACTGCCTTACCAACAAACAATTGAATCCGGCCCTTGGTTCCGGCTGTGTTGTTCGAAACAATGCTGGAACTCTTGGACGGATACCCGGCACCAGTGTCTGTGATGTCCGCAGTGAAGGTCACAGTCTTGGCGCTCTTCGTGATTAAATCAACGGCCGGTGAATTTGACACCAAAGATGGTTTCACGTTATCAATCGTGATTGACTTAGAAATACCCAACGTACCAGTTGGCTTGTACGTAACCGTAAGGGTATTTCCGGAGAATGCTTTGGTTTCAACTAGAATTGGGGAGAACATGAGGTCACCGACAGCCAGTGCTGTTGCAGCAGCTGCGTGGGTAACAACGCCTGCCGTTGAAACAGCAGAAATAGCCCTCGCGATGGCCTTGTTATTAGAAGCCGTGACAGTAACTCCCATTGTTACTATTGACATGTTAGCAGCAACGATGGCGGTTTGCTGGGCAACTGTTAGCGCGAGGTCATCATTGTTGATGCCGTCGTTTGCTGCTATGTTATCCCAAGCGCGAACCGTAGTTGAGGTAGTCGAAGACGATGACAATACTTTACCGATATGACCATCGATCATCAAGCCCGTGCTCGCGTGCTTAGTAGTAACCAACCGGCTGAATACACCGGTATCTACACCGGTCTCTAGCAACGTTATTGTCTTGGCGTTTCCGTCAGGGGATGTGGAGGGAGTAACCGTTGCCAAGTCAGCGTTCTTTACCGTGACCGTGATAACGTCGAGCTCATCGGCGTCATCAGCGCCGCCTGCAGCATCGGTTATTGTGATCGTGTATGTGTTATCGCCGGCCGCGCATGTAGACAAACCGGTAATAACGGAACAAGCAGTATTATTCTTTTTTGTGTCCCCAGCACTAAGCGTAGCCGCTGACGTGGGAACCACTCCGATTGTGGCGGCTTGCGCTGACACCGTGCCTGTCGTGCTGACGCCAATGGCGACAAACAACAAAACAAAGGCGGCTAACGCTGCCGTGATCTTCGTATAACCTTTCACTTTGTCCTCCATGTATTTTGTGACGTGATTTTCCTAAGAACCCTTAAAATGTGTTTTGCCCGGGAGCATCCTTACCGGCAGCTCCCATCGCTTCCTACGGGCCCGCTCTTGACCGAATTCCGCACCGTGCAGCCCAGACGTTCATAAATCCGGACAACTCGGTCGGACGGTCCCCTCCTTTCGGCAGCGCACCGGACCGGAAGGCCCTACCCGCTAAAGCGTTTTGTATCTGGTCTCTCACTATGTAACCATCCCTTTTGAGAGTCTTTTTCTATGGCCCAACTCATACAAAACAAGCAGTGCCATAGGGCTCCACATGGCATATAACGATGCGCCCTCTACAAAGGTTCCACCATTTCCTGACCAATTTCAGGATACCGTTGAACCTTTCTGCAATCCCATATCCACAGGATTATCCAGGGCACACATAGCCGAAGAGACCTTACTAAATACAGTTATAGCTGTCAAGGAAAACAGATAGGGGGTGACCGCGTTTGATTGAGGGGTTATGGGTGTGGAACCCATAAATGGGGGTATCGCAAGAGCACGATTCCCATAGAGGCTTGAGGAGTGAACGTGAAGATGGGGTAGCTACTCCAAAGGGCTGCTCCGGATTGCTACCGCGCCATCTCCTTGCTGAGATTGCCCAAGAATTCTATGTTCGTCTTGGCCTTGGCCAGCCGCTCCAACACGCGCTCCGTAGCATCGTTGGCGTCCATGCCGCCTGTAGTGGTGATCATGGAGATCATTCTACGCAGCAACATGACCTGCTTCAGCGCGTCTTCACCCAAGAGCAACTCGTCCCGCCGCGTGCCACTGCGATGAATATCTATCGCCGGGAAAATACGCTTTTCGGCAAGCCGGCGGTCTAGGACGATCTCGCTGTTACCGGTGCCCTTGAACTCCTCATAGATCACTTCATCCATTCTGCTACCGGTTTCTACCAGGCAGGTGGCAATGATGGTGAGGCTTCCGCCCTCTTCAATGTTCCGCGCGGCGCCAAAGAACCGCTTGGGAGGATAGAGAGCGCTAGTATCAATACCGCCGGAGAGCGTTCTTCCCGTGGACGGTACCGCAAGGTTATAGGCACGCACCAATCTCGTCAGGCTGTCCAGCAGCACCACAACGTGCTTACCACTCTCTACCAACCGTTTGGCCCGCTCCAAAGAGACCTCAGCAGTCCGGCAATGATCCTCTACAGGCTCGTCAAAGGTGGACGCGTACACTTCTCCGTTGATGGAACGTCTCAGGTCAGTGACCTCCTCAGGCCTCTCACCCGCCAGCACGATCATCAAATACACTTCGGGATGGTTTTCTGATATCCCGTTGGCAATGTCTTTCAGCAGGAAGGTCTTGCCGGCCTTGGGCGGAGACACAATGAGGCCGCGCTGGCCTTTACCTATCGGCGAGACCAGGTCTATCAGTCGCTGGGTCAGGTTGCTGGGTTTCGATTCCAGAATGAGTTGCTCTGTGGGGTAGATGGGGGTCAAGTTATCGAAGTGCGCCCGCGTGCGAGTCTGCTCAGGGTCGCCGCCATTCACTGCTTCCACACGGATCAGCCCGAAGTACCGCTCGCCCTCCTTGGGTGGTCGCACCTGACCGGTGACCTGATCGCCCGTGCGTAGCGAGAACCTGCGAATCTGTGACTGTGAGATGTAGACGTCGCCGGGGCCGGCCCTCAACCCTTGCTGCCTCAGGAAGCCGTATCCATCGCCAACGATCTCCAGCAGGCCGGTGGCCAGGACGTAGCCCTGTTGCTTTGCGTAGGCCTCCAGAAGGTTGAAGACGATCTCTTCTCTGCGAAGGGCACTGTTCTCTATACCCATCTCAGTGGACAGCTCTAGCAGTTCTTCCTTCGTCTTTTCTTCCAGCTGTGCCATGCTCATCGCAGTCTCTTGCATCATTCTCCTCGGACGTTCGTCTACGTCGACTCGTTACGCGTTATATTTCTTTGTTTTTTGGACGTTCCCCGGCGATCTATCCAGAACGGCCAGAGGATATGGTTGTCATTACATCATGTGAAGTGAGTGGTGGCTGCTGCCTCAGGAGTTCATGAAGGACTTTAAGCGCTTAGGAGTTGGGATTGTCCCGAGGGTTAGCTTACTGAACGGTCCGATTAGAGGGGAAAACTGAGGAACCGTAACACCACTTCATCTATTATCTCACATTTTGCGAACATCCTGTCATTTTTTCGATTTTCTGTAGCATTCGGCTGCAATTACTACGACTCTTTTGCACTCTCTACACCATCTACCAGGAGTGGTGGCTGCATACCCTCTCGCACTACACGCCGGGCAGCGCCGATAAAATCCCGGAACAACGGGTGAGGTCTGTTGGGCCTGGATCGGAACTCAGGGTGGAACTGGGTGCCCACCATGAACGGGTGGTCTACAACTTCCGCGATCTCCACCAGCTGGTTGTCAGGGGACATACCGCTGAACCGTATACCAGCCTCTTCCAGCGTCTCTCTGTACGCATTGTTCAGTTCAAACCGATGTCTGTGCCGCTCGTTCACTGTTTCTTCGCCGTATGCGCTCGCAGCAAGGGTCCCAGGTACGGTGTTGCAGGGATAGACACCCAATCGCATGGTGCCCCCCATCTCCGTCACTTCTCGCTGGTCTGACATCAGGTCAATGACCGGATCCGGCGTCTCCGGGTCGAACTCCGTGGAGTTGGCTTTTGGCAGATTGGCCCCATTTCGGGACATCTCCACCACCATGAGCTGCATTCCCAGGCAGAGGCCCAAGTATGGCACCTGGTGCTCGCGAGCGTATCGGGCGGCTTCTATCATGCCATCAACGCCTCGAGCGCCGAAACCACCAGGAACCACTATGCCACAGGTATTTTTTAAGAAATGGTCAGCGCCTTCGCGCTCGAGGTCCTCAGAAGGCACCCACGTCAACTGGATGTCCCTCTCATGGAACACTCCTGCATGGAGAAGTGCTTCTTTCACCGAGATGTACGCTTCTGGCAGGTTGGCATACTTCCCCACAATGGCCACCGGCAACGGCTCATGGGGTTCTTTGATCTTCCTAACGATCTCTTCCCAATCCGATAGATCCGGCGCCAGCACCCCAAGCCCAAGATTCTCACCCAGCAGCCTGGAGAGTCCCGCCTCCTGAAGGATCAACGGTACCTCATAAATGGTCTCAACCGTGGGAAGCGGGATGACCGCGTCCTGGTTCACATCGCAGAACAGGGCGATCTTCGCCTTGATGTCGTCCGAAACCGGGAAGTCGCTCCTGCAGATGATGCAGTCCGGCTGGATCCCGATGCCCCGAAGCTCTTTCACGCTGTGCTGTGTTGGTTTCGTCTTCAACTCCCCGGTGGACGAGATGTGCGGCAGCAGGGTCACGTGGATGTAGTAGACGTTGTCCCGGCCAACATCGTTGGGCATCTGCCTGATGGCTTCCAGGAACGGAAGCCCCTCGATGTCGCCAACGGTTCCGCCGACCTCCACAACCACCACGTCCGGGTCGGTCTCCTCCGCCAGTCGCTTGATTGCGTCCTTGATCACGTTGGTCACGTGGGGAACGGTCTGAATGGTCCCCCCCAGGTACGCTCCCTGCCGTTCTTTGGCGATGACAGCGCTGTAAACCTGTCCAGCGGTGATGTTTGATGAGCGTGTCAGTTCCAGGTCTGTGAACCGCTCATAGTGGCCCAGATCCATGTCCGTCTCACAACCGTCCGTGGTGACAAACACCTCTCCGTGTTGGTAGGGGGACATGGTGCCAGGATCGACGTTGAGGTAGGGGTCCAGTTTTTGTACCGACACGGTGAGACCGCAACTCTTCAAGATGCGAGCGATAGAAGCGACACTGATACCTTTCCCTACGGAACTTACTACGCCACCGGTCACAAAAATGTATTTCGTCATAGAACGCAGTCGCTTATCCAATCAAAAGAGGTGGTTTGTTCCAGCAACCCATAACACACTGAGATGGTGTAATCGAATCTTTGGAATGTAGAACTCTTCACCCGCGTGTAAGGGTGCGAAGGATGGTAGGTGTATACCTACCTGACCTAGGGCCACAGTACGTGCTTTATAGTGGATTGTCAAGACTCATATTCCATCGAATATCGGCGCGGATTGGTCGGTTAAATCGTTGACCTCATGCCCATCCCAAACTAGAATGCGGGCTAGTGGGAAAAGCTGAATCTTAAGGAGGACAGGATGGACTCCGGATTGATCGGCAAGATTGAGAAAGCCAAGTGGTACGCTCAAGACCCCAGCAGAGTGACTCTCCTCAAATTCACGGCCCTATTCCACGGTGACCACTCCGATCACGTACTCACATTTGACAACGGCCGTTGGTTTTGTGAATGTGCGTTCTACGCAAGCCACCGGACGTGTAGTCATACCATGGCCATGGATTCGCAGCTTGGTGAAATGCTCCCTGAAGGCCTGCCTGCTCCGTCCTAGCTATTCCTCGAATCGACGGATCACCAGACAGGCGTTCTGTCCGCCGAACCCAAAGCTGTTGGACAACACCGTCCTGACTTCCTTTTTGCGAGCCTCGTTCGGCACGTAGTCAAGGTCGCAGGCCGGGTCAGGTGTCTCGTAGTTGATGGTGGGGTGCATGATACCCGTCTGAATGGTCTTTACCGCCGCCACAGCCTCTACACCACCCGAGCCCCCCATTGCGTGGCCTATCATCGATTTTGTGGAGCTGATGGGCACGTGGTAGGCGCCGTCTCCAAACACCCGCTTGATGGCCAGCGTCTCGATGGCATCGTTAATCGGCGTCGATGTGCCGTGGGCGTTGATGTAATCGATGTCCGGTGGAGTCAAACCGGCATCGGCGATCGCCCAGGACATCGCACGGGCAGCACCCTCGCCTTTCTCGTCCGGGTGAACCGGGTGATACGCGTCTGAAGAGACACCGTAGCCTACGATCTCCGCCAGGATCGGCGCTCCTCGGCTAATGGCGTGCTCCATCTCTTCCAGCACAAGGATCCCGGCTCCTTCACCGGGCACAAACCCATCACGGTTCGCTTCAAAGGGTCTGCTGGCCTTCTGGGGTTCGTCATTGCGAGTAGAGAGGGCTCTGATCACGCTGAACCCGCCAAGCGATAGCTGGCAGATGCCCGCCTCTGTGCCACCGGCGAACACGACCTTTGCAGTACCCCGACGTATCACCTCAGCGCCCTCGCCGATAGCCTGTGTCCCTGCTGCGCACGCGGTGATGACCGTGTTGGTGTATCCCTTAAGCCCTAAGGTACGGCTGATCTGCGCGGCGGCCATATTGGGGAGGACCATAGGTATGAAAAAGGGTGACTCTTTCATGCCTCCACGGTCAAAGAGCACCTTAGCCTGCTCCTCGGTCGTGGGCATCCCCCCGTTCCCGTTGCCCAACACCACACCGGACTCCTCCGAGACGATGTTGGATGCGTCCAACCCGGCGTTCTCAGCCGCTCGCAATGCAGAAGCCACGCCAAGCTGAGCGAACCGGGCCATGCGCCGGGCTTCCTTCGCGTCGATGTACGACACTGGGTCGAAGCTCCTGACCTCACCTGCAATGCTGGTTGGGAACCCTGTGGGATCGGCTTGGGTCATTGGCCCAATGCCGGACACGCCCTTAATAAGGTTCCCCCAATACTCATCGATAGTCTCGCCAAGGGGCGTCATTGCCCCCATACCTGTAACGACCACACGCTTCCGTTCAGCCACGCCTTACCTCACCTTTGAAGAAAATCTCACATCTTGGAACTCAGGGTACTCCTCTGGTGGTATCCCCTTTAACTGCTCCCTGACCTCCACGGCAGTAAACAGAGACCCTGTCGCAAGGATCAGATCGCCGGTTTCAGCAATCTGCTTCGCAAGCTCAAGGCCTTTACTGACCTCGCCGCCCCACTGCACCGGCATACCTACGTCCCGGAACTCCTGCATCAGTCGATCAAGGGGTACAGACCTGGGGTGCCGGGATGTCGTCGCGATGACCGCAGTAGGCGCCAGTTCCGTTAGAGCGGCTACGATGCCCGTAAGGTCGTGGCCCAGTGAAGCCCCGAAGAGCAGGATGCATCGTTCCACAGGAAAATGCCGCTGCACCGCTAGTACAAGCTGCTCGGTTGAATAAGGGTTGTGGGCGCCGTCCACCACTACCAGCGGGCTTTCCTGCAACACCTCTAGTCGACCAGGCCAGTAGACCTGCTCAAGGCCTTCAACCACCTTCTGATGCGGCAGTGTCACGCCACGTTCGGCCAGTGCCTCGGCAGCAGCCAGCGCGCAGACAGCATTCTCAAGCTGGTGCTTCCCTAACAATGGCATCCACCCCCGCCATGAGCCGTTGGGGCCATCGACTTCAAATTCCTGCCCCTTCAGACTCCACTCACCACCGCGCCAGGAATAAACCTCTCCTACGTTGACCAGGGTTGCGCCAACGTTGGCGCATGCTTCTCCAAGTATCTCAATGACGCTGGGTGTCTGTGGTGCCGTAACGACGATAGCGCCTGGCTTGATGATCCCCGATTTATCGCGAGCGATCTCCTCTACGGTGTTGCCCAGTACAGCCGTATGGTCAAGGCTGATGGATGTGATGACGCAGACCAGGGGGTCTTCAACCAGGTTGGTAGCGTCGAGCGTGCCACCCATACCGACTTCCATCACCTGGAAATCCAATTTTCGGTCAGCAAAAACGCTGAATGCCATCGCCGTCAGCGTCTCGAAGGTAGTCACGCGCTCCGGAGAGTCGCCGTTAGCCATCGCTTCAACAGTAGGCCATACCTGCGCAACTGCATCGGCAAACGCCTGTTCGGAGAGGGGTTGCCCGCAAACTTGAATACGTTCTCGCATGGTATGCAGATGCGGCGATGTAAAGAGCCCCACGCTGAAGTCGCAGCTTCCAAGGATGGAAGCGATCATGGCAGAGGTGCTGCCTTTGCCCTTGGTTCCCGTTACATGGACCGTTGGCACCCTTTTCTGCGGGTCTCCCAGCCGGGCCATGAGTGATTCCATGCGGGTTAAATCGTAGCGAGGACGTTTCCCAGGAGGGTCAGTCATCCGCTCCAGATCAGCCATGCCCAACACGTGGTGAAGAGCGCTTGTGTAGTCCAACGTAACTCCTAAGGCCCTCAGTGTTCCCGTGGCTATACAGACACGCTTGGGGAAGGCGGGGGAATCGGGGTCGCCGTGTACTCACCAATGCCTCTTTCGAGGCGGTTTCAGTGTACTTGAGGCACCAGTGGAGGTCAATGGAATCCGAGGTGGTTTCGGCGTTGCCCTGGCACAGGATTTACCCTACCCTTGAGCAACCTTGAGGAGGCCCTATGAACGATGTGGATCTGGCGTTTACCCCCGCCTGGCAACTCCGAGAATGGATAGGCGAGCAGAAGCTCTCCCCAGTTGAGTTGGTGAGCACCTACCTCGGCAGGATAGAGTCGCTGGACCCACAGTTGAACGCCTTCCTCACCGTCTGTGGCGATGAAGCCCTTGCCGCTGCCAAAATCGCAGAAGAACAGGTCATGAGAGGCGAGGCGTTGGGTGCCCTCCACGGCATCCCTGTCCCCATAAAAGATCTCCACCGTACAGCTGGTATACGTACGACCAGAGGCTCCCTCATCTTCAAGGACGATGTGCCCGATACCGACGACCTTGTGGTGGCCCGGATTCGAGATGCAGGAGCCATCATTATCGGCAAGACCAACACGTCCGAGTTCGGCCACAGGGGCACCACGGAGAACCTTTTGGGAGAACCGTGCCGCAACCCGTGGGACACAACGCGCACTCCCGGCGGTTCAAGCGGCGGAGCAGCAGTAGCTGTGGCCTCCGGCCTCTCGCCGATAGCCGAGGGCAGCGACGGCGGTGGCTCGATACGCGTCCCTGCCAGTTTCTGTGGTGTTTACGGGCTAAAACCCACCCGGGGTCGGGTGCCCGGGAACTACAACGGCCCGGGCGGATGGAACGTCTTTAGCCAGACCGGCCCTCTGTCTCGGGCAGTGCGGGACGCGGCCTTTTTGCTGAGCGCCATGGCCGCGCCCTACCCGGACAATCCCATGTCCATCCTGGAGGATCCACCGGACTTTCAGGCATCACTTCAAGGTGGCGTGAAGGGTCTCAAAGTTGCCCTGGTGCCCACCCTGGGCGGCATGGCTGTGGAGCCGGAGGTGCAGAGCGCAGTGGAGGCATCGGCCAAACTCCTCGCAAGTATGGGAGCCGAAGTCGACGAGCCGGACGTAGCCCTGGACGGCATGCTACTCAGAGAGTCGTTCCGTACCATCTTCATCAGCGATTATTCGGCCAGCCTGGGATGGATGCTGGACGCCCACGCCGATGAGCTCATGCCAAGCATGCGCGCCTTTTTGGAGGATGCCTCACGATGGACAGTGGCCGACCTGGCGCGGTCGTTGCGAGAGATGGAGCGGTTAAAGGGACGGATGCGTGACCTTTTCAGTACCTACGATGTGCTGCTGACCCCCACAGCTGCCGTTCCCGCGTTCCCTATTGAAGGTTGGCCAGATACGATCAATGGCGTGGCGGTAGACCCAAGGTGGGCCTTCACCCCCTTCTGTTACCTGTTCAACATGACCGGCCAACCCGCTGCCAGTGTTCCCGCGGGCTTCTCAAGCGATGGCCTGCCAATAGGCACGCACGTAGTGGGACGGTTCGGCGAGGAGGCCACGGTGCTCAGGGTCTCAGCGGCGCTGGAAGAAGCCCAACCCTGGGCCGGTAACAGACCTCTCGTATCCTAGCTGATGAGGAGGTTCTTCAAGGCACCTGTAGCTAGCGCTGGCTAGTTCAGAGGTCTATACTAGCTAGGCAACCACCATCGAATCGTCTATAACTACGTCTCTAAAAAGGGGTTCATAAACCATTGAGTGATCAGGTATCCGACGCCCCTCACACCAGTGAGACACCCCGGAAAGGGCGGCTCTCCAACCTTCAGACCTTCTCTGCTTTCAAATACCCCAATTACCGCCTCCTCTGGATCAGTACGCTTATCTCAAGTGGCGGAAACTGGGTCCAGCAGGTCACCATTGGCTGGCTGTCTTACAACATAACCGAAGATGCGCTTCTTACCGGCTCTGTTCTTGGAATAAGAGGCCTACCATTCCTCATAGCTGGCCCAATCAGTGGTGTTCTTTCAGACCGCATGGACAGGCGCAAGCTGATGCTCATCACCCAGGTCTACCTGGCCCTCCTCGGCCTTGTATTCGCGTCTCTGGTCTCTGGCCTCCTATTTACCGATGTGGCAGTCTGGCACCTCTTCGTCTTCACCTTCCTCTTTGGCTCTGGCTGGGCTATGAACAACCCCATCCGGCAAGCGATGGTAGCCAACTCGGTGCCCAGAGAGCACATGATGAACGCCATTGCCATGAACTCCGCTGCCTTCCAGGTCACCCGGATCATTGGCCCTTCGGTAGCTGGCATCCTCATCGCGAATGTTGGACCTTCCGTCAACTTCTTCATACAAGCAGGCGCGTTCGTTCTTGTATTTGTTCTGGTCTTGCCGTTGCGCATTCCTCAGGAGGACTTCAGTGTCAGCAAGGGGCAGTCGTTCTTCGCCAACTTCAAAGAGGGTGTGGCTTACGCCACTAAAACCCCGGTCATCATGGCGCTGATTCTCATGGGCATGATTCCCTCTTTGTTCCTGATGTCCTTCATCAATGGGCTCATGCCCGTATTTGCAGCTGAAGTCCTGGACAATGCCGACGAGGGACTGGGCAATCTTCTGTCTGCATATGGAGTAGGAGCGCTCATCGGTACCCTTTCCCTGGCCTCCTTAGGGAAAGTCCAACACAAGGGCATCATGCTTCTCATAGCCGCTATGAGCTCAGGATTAGCGATGATTGCCTTCTCCTTCACATCCACCCTATGGCTCTCAATGCTTGCTCTTGTCGGAATGGGTGCCACGCAGATGTTCTACATGGCCACCAACAACACCCTGATTCAGACCATCGTGCCGGACACCCTCAGGGGGCGAGTGTTGAGTCTGTTCATGCTCGATTTCGCCCTGGTGTCTATAGGCGCCATCGTGGCAGGAGCTATAGCTAAGAACTACGGCATTTCGGAGGGATTCTTCTTCGGCGGCGCCGTCGCTTTCTCGCTGTTCATCATCCTAGGCGTTGTATTCAAGCAGCTCCGGGGTAAGTTCTAGCCCTTCCATCGAGAACAGGGTCGCAAATCTACCACGTAGCTGCTAGCAACTCCTTTCACAAACCCTTGACGCTCTTACAACCCCTTCATACAATGGGGCGGGTTTACTCCTCGGATATTTTTGTAACGAGGTGGCTAAACTTTTCATGGATGTTCCTGAAGTTGTAGTCAACCGCCTTCCACAGTATGTCCGCGCACTTCGGCAGCTACTAGAGGACGGGAGTGAGATCGTCAGCTCCCAGCTTCTTGGTCAGACGCTGCAAATGACCCCTGCCCAAATTCGTAAAGACCTCAGCTACTTTGGACGTTTCGGCAAACAGGGACGCGGCTACAACGTCCGCTACCTGGTCACCGAGCTCCAAGACATCCTGCAGCTTGACCATGAATGGAACATTGCTGTAGTAGGTGTGGGGCGATTGGGTCGGGCCATCATCAGCTACCCTGGCTTCTCCCCGGAGGGGTTTAAGGTAGTTGCCGCGTTTGATTCAGACGCCAGACAGGTAGGGCAGAGCATCGGCGGACTTATCGTGCAGCCGATGGATGAGCTACCTGACACCGTACGACAGAAGACCATTCAAATAGGAATCGTCGCTGTACCTGCAGCTCAGGCGGGCGATGTGGTCGATCGGATCACCAGTTGCGGCATCCGGGCCATCCTGAACTACGCTCCGGTAAACCCTCTGGTGCCCCCGGAAGTGAAGGTGCGGAACATCGACCCCGTGCTGTCCTTGCAGTCCATGACTTACTACCTCCGCTCTGGGGACAATGGTACAAAGACGTAAGGGCGCGGCCAGGAACTGTCGTTGAAACATGAAAGAGGCGTCCCGATGGGACGCCTCTTTCAATTGCGAAATAACGTTGAGGTTATTGTCCGGGAGCCTGCGGTGTCCCGGCTGGAGGTTGATTCCCGCGAGTTCGCCGACGGCGTCCTACTGTCACCCTCACCTGAGCCCTCCGTAATGACCCTACAGCGCGTTCCAAGTCCAAGTCTGCATCTCGGCTCGCAATACGCTCTTCTGCCCGTCGTACGGCCTCCTCAGCCCTCTCCAGCTCGATCTCGTCGGCGCGTTCTGCGGCGTCTGCCAGCACTGTGACCTTGTTGTCCAAAACTTCCAGGAATCCACCGGTTATGGCAATGGACTGCTCCTGGCCATCCTGCGTCACTCGAAGCTCGCCGGACTTCAGGATCGAAAGCAGTGGAGCATGGTGTGGCAATATCCCCAACTCTCCAGCCTCACCGGGAGCCACAATTGACTCCACCTGGTCGGAGAAGAGCAGCTTCTCTGCCGTCACCATTTCAAAGAGCATCGTTGCCATAGCTATTTCCTAGCCCATCTTCTCGGCAGCTTCACGGGCCTCTTCAATCGTGCCGACCATGTAGAAGGCCTGTTCAGGCAGGTCGTCGTGCTGGCCGTCCAGGATCTCAGCGAACCCTCGCACCGTGTCTGCGATAGTGACGTAGCGGCCTTCGCGTCCGGTGAAGACCTCTGCAACGTTCATTGGCTGGGACAAGAACCGCTGAATCCTTCGGGCACGGCCCACGGTGACCTTGTCCTCTTCAGACAGTTCTTCAACGCCCAGAATGGCGATGATGTCCTGCAGGTCCCGATAGCGCTGTAGCACTGCCTGCACGCCTCGTGCGACGCGATAGTGCTCCTCACCTACGACCTGGGGGTCCAGGATACGGGAGTTGGAAGCCAGCGGGTCCACGGCGGGGTAGAGGCCCTGCTCTGCGATGGAACGCTCCAGGGAAATGATGGCGTCCAGGTGACCGAACGTCGCCACGATACCAGGGTCTGTGTAGTCGTCAGCAGGCACGTAGATGGCCTGCACGGACGTGATGGAACCCTTCTTGGTACTGGTGATCCGCTCTTCAAGCTCACCCATCTCTGTCGCCAGAGTCGGCTGGTAGCCCACGGCGGAAGGTAGACGTCCCAGCAGCGCGGACACTTCCATGCCTGCCAGGATGTAGCGGTAGATGTTGTCGATGAACAGCAGCACGTCCTGACCGTCAACGTCGCGGAAGTACTCTGCCATCGTCAGACCCGTCAATGCGATCCGAGCACGCACACCGGGGGATTCGTTCATCTGACCGAATACCAGGGCAGCGCTGTCCAGCACGCCGGAGTCCTTCATTTCGTTCCAGAGGTCGTTGCCTTCACGGGAGCGTTCTCCCACGCCTGCAAAGACCGAATAGCCTTGGTGTACTTTAGCGATGTTGTTGATGAGCTCAAGGATGATGACCGTCTTGCCTACGCCAGCTCCGCCGTACGCGCCGATCTTACCGCCCCTAGCGAAGGGGGCGATCAGGTCAATGACCTTAATGCCCGTCTCGAGCATCTGTGTGCTGGTCTCCTGCTCTGCAAAGGGGGGCGGGTCTCGGTGGATGGGCCATCGCTCTTCGGCTTCCACTACACCCAGGCCGTCCAGCGGCTCACCCAGCACATTGAACAGCCGTCCAAGAGCGCCCTTGCCTACGGGGACGGAGATCTGTTCACCCTGGTCAATGGCTTCGGCGCCTCGAGACAGGCCTTCCGTAGCGCCCATGGCCAGGCAGCGCACCCAGTTGTTGCCCAAGTGCTGCTGGACTTCCATGACCAGGTTCTCTCCATTTACCTGCACATTGACCGCGGAGTAGATGCCGGGAAGCCCGTCAGCCGGGAACTCCACATCCACAACCGTGCCAATGATCTGAACTACGTGTCCAACTGTTCCCAATGCCATGATGTACCTACCTCAAGTGGCTTTCGATTCAAGTTCTACGTTTAAAGGGTCAGTGCCCCTCCGATGATGTCCAGGAGCTCATTCGTAATGGATTCCTGGCGCACCTTGTTACCTTCAAGTCTCAGGTCCTTCACCAACTCCTCTGCGCTGTCGGTGGCGTTTCGCATGGCCACCATCCTCGCCGATTGTTCGCTGGCGATACCCTCCAGCACGGCGTGGTAGAGCTGCATCTCCACATAGCGTGGCAGCAGCGCTTCCAGCACGGCCTGGTTTTCTGGCTCATAGATGTATCCCACGGCCTGATCAGCCGTCAGCTCTGCGGGAACCATAGGCAGTATCTGCTGGATCTTCGGGGTCTGAATGACCGTGTTCACAAAATGCCCGTAAGAGACGAACACCGCGTCAGTCTCACCGGCAACGAACGAGTCCATGATCAATCGAGCCATAGGCGCGATGTCTTCCAATAATGGCCTGTCGCCGATGCCGTCAAAAACCGCCTGCACATCCCGCTCATACCTGACCATAAAGTCACGACCCTTACGGCCTACGGTTACGACGCTCACGGGTGTTCCGGACTGTTCCTCAATGATGAAGTTCCCCGCTTGCCTGTTCAAAGAACCGGGCAACGCGCCACAGAGCCCACGGTCCGGGGTGATATGGACCAGCGTCACGCGCTCAATGGGTCTGCTTTGCAATAACGGGTTGGGCTCATCGTCCTGGGGCATACCCGCCAGGTTGGAGAGCAGGTCAGCCATCTTCTCTGCATACGGTCTGGCAGCCAGCACAGCCGTCTGAGCGCGGCGCATCTTCACCGCCGCAACCATCTCCATGGCGCGAGTGATCTTGCCCGTGTTTTGAACGGTGCGCATCCGCCGTCGTATCTGTCTTAGGCTTGGCATATTATTGCGCTGTGAATCCCTTCTGAAACTCTTCGATGGCCGCCGTGAGGGTCGCTGTGGTCTCTTCTGTCAGGTCGTTCGTTTCCGTGATGCTCTTGGCAACCTCAGGGTGGGCCGTATCCATATAGTTCACGAACTCGGTCTCCCAGCGGGCCATATCCGGGATGGGAACCTCGTCAACGTACCCGTTAGATACGGCGAAGAAGACCACCACCTGATGCTCGAGCGATTGTGGTTGGAACTGGCCCTGCTTCAAGACCTCGATGGTGCGCTGACCACGCTCCAACTGCTGTCGTGTGGCCGCGTCCAGGTCCTGGGTGCCGAACTGGGCGAAGGACGCCAACTCGCGGTACTGGGCAAGGTCAAGCCGGATTCGGCCTGCAACCCGGCGCATCGCACGTCGCTGTGCAGAACCGCCGACTCGAGACACCGATAGGCCCGCGTTCACGGCAGGGCGGTTACCGGCGTTGAACATGTCAGCTTCAAGGTAGATCTGTCCGTCCGTGATGGAGATGACGTTGGTGGGAATGTACGCAGAAACGTCACCGGCCTGTGTCTCAATGATGGGCAGAGCCGTCAATGAACCACCGCCGTCCTCGTCTCTGAGCTTGGCTGCGCGCTCCAACAAACGACTGTGTAGGTAGAACACGTCACCGGGGTAGGCTTCTCGGCCGGGAGGGCGACGCAGCAGCAATGAGATCTGCCGGTATGCCCAGGCATGCTTGGTCAGGTCATCGTAGATGATGAGTGCGTCTCTGCCGGACTCCATGATCTCCTCACCAATAGCGCAACCTGCGAACGGAGCCAGGTACTGGAGTGCAGCAGAGTCTGAGGCGTTTGCTGCGACGATGATGGTGTGATCCATGGCGCCGTGCTCTTCCAGCACGCCAAGCACCTGTGCAACCTTGCTGGCCTTCTGGCCAATGGCCACATAGATGCAGAGAAGGTCTTTGCCCTTCTGGTTGATGATCGTGTCCACGCAGATAGCCGTCTTGCCAATGGAGCGGTCACCGATGATCAACTCACGCTGACCTCGGCCGATGGGAATCATGGCGTCGATGGCCTTGATGCCCGTCTGAACCGGCGTGTCCACTGATTTCCTCTTGGTCACGTCGGGCGCTATCCGCTCCAAAGGAAGGGACTTGTTGCTGTTGATGGGGCCTTTGCCGTCCAGCGGCCTGCCCAGAGGATCGATCACTCGACCCATCAGAGCCTCGCCTACCGGGACCTCTACCATCCGGCCCGTGGTCTTGACCTCGTCTCCCTCATGGATGGTGTTCCCTTCACCCAAGATCACGCAACCTACGCTGTCCTCTTCCAAGTTCAACGCCATGCCGAAGACGTTGTTAGGGAACTCCAAAAGCTCAGTAGACTTACAGCCTGCCAGACCGTGGACCCTGGCGATGCCGTCTCCTACGTCAACCACCACGCCAACGTCCACCATGGAGACTCGGCTCTCAAAGCCCTCGATCTGCTGTTTTATTACGGATACGATATCGTCGCCACGTATGGCCATGCCCTACCTCCATCCCGCCTAGACGGGATCGCTTTATGTCCGTCCATCTCAGGGGGCTAAAGCCCCTAGTGATGAAATCTAATCCTCTACACTATGCCCCGAGCCAACGTTCCCTTCAGGGCCTGTAATCGTTGCTGCGCGCTGCCATCGATGACCCGGTCTCCAACGCGGATGACCAGCCCACCCAACAACTCCGGTTTCACAGCGGTTGTGATGCGCACCTCTTTGCCAAGGGATGTCGCAAGCTGCTCCGTGATCCGCTTTTGGTCGGCATCCGTCAAATCGATGGCGGACGTGACCTGTACGCGAACCACACCCTGTGCAGCATCGCTCAGTTCCTGGAACCGCGAATAGACCTGGGGCAACACCTTAACGGCGCCCCTCTTCGCAATCAGCATCAGCAGATTACGCGTGCCATCGGACAGGGACGGCAACACCGATTCCAACGCCTTAGAGCGCTCTTCCGGGTTGATCTCCGGCGCCTGCATCAGCAGAGCGAACTCGGGGACGCCCGAAGCCTGGGCGAGCATTGATAGTTGCTCATCCCACTTCTGCATTGAATCGGACGCCTGGGCGATGTCAAAAGCCGCCTGGGCGTACCGTTTTGCCGATGGTAGTGATCGTCCTGCCATATCCTAGTTCCGTTGCGCCTCAGCGCTATCGCTGAGAGCCTTTTCTATAAGGTCACGATGGGCGTCACGATCTAACGATCGGTCAATCACACGCTCTGCAGCGGAGATTGCCAATTCTGCGAACTGCTCCCTGACCTTCTCGATGGCCTGGTTGCGTTCCTGTTCGATCTGTGCCCTTGCTCGGCGGAGAAACTCTTCAGCTTCAGCCCGCGCCTTTTCCTGTTCCTCTTCACGGTAGCGTTCCGCCGCTTGCCGTGCCTCTTCCAGCACCTGCTGACCGGCCTTCCTGGACTCCCCTAGTTGGGCTTCCAGGTCCTGCCGTGCCTGCGTAGCCTCTGACCGCACCTTGTCTGACTCTTCAAGAGACTCACGGATGCGGTCTGAGCGCTGGTCCAGTATCGCCAGAATGCGCTTGTACCCAATGAAGTACAACGCCGCAAACAGGATGCCGAAGTTCACAAGATAGACGATGAGGCTGGGCAGATGGAATCCCAGTTCTGCCACGGGAACCTCCTATTCTGTTGCTGGGTGGTTACGCAACTAGCATTAACATGATTGCCGCGACCAGGGCGTAAATGCCGATGGCCTCAGCGAATGCGATCGCCAAGATCATGTTGGTCTGAATTGCACTACTGGCCTCTGGGTTTCGACCGATTGCATTCATCGCGCCTGCGCCCAGAATACCGATACCGATGCCAGGTCCCAACATACCAAGTCCCGCTGCAATACCAGCACCTAACAGTTTCAAGCCTTCTGCTTCTTCCATAGCTCCTCCTCACGTCTCCGCATTTGAATGGTTGGTTGCGAAAACGATTTTTCTCTAAGTTTTTTTCCTAGTCCTGCTTGCTGGCATAGATGGCAAAAATACCACCCACTGCTGCTGCTGCAAGACCCATGGTCACGATGAGCAGTGCCAGAATGACAATTTCCATTGCTTACCCCCAATCCGCCCGACTAATGTTCATCCTCATCCTTGTGGGTTGCCACTGCCATTGATGCAAAGACGATTGCAAGGCCCGCGAAGATGACTCCTTGAATCAACCCGACCATTAACTCCAATCCGTAGACCGGGATGGAGACGATGAACGGAACCAGGAACGTGGCAATCAGCAACAGGATCTCTCCCGCCGTCATGTTGCCAAAGAGCCTGAAGGTGAAGCTGACAAGCCTCACCAGGTGGCTGATGCCCTCAAGAACACCCACAAAGAGATCTATCAGCCCTTCCAGTATCTTCCCGTGCAAAAGCTTGCCAAACCGGAAGAACTCCTTGAAGTAGCCGATCCCATGGGCCCGAATGCCCAGTATTTCTACAAACAGGAACACAATTAATGACAGCGCCAGCGGCATGTTCAGGTCTGTGCCCGCCGGTCTGAGGAACGTGGCGTTGATTCCCGGTGACATGGAGTCCGCTTCACCACCCGCTGCGGTGATTGCTGCTTCAACGCCATCGTTGAACCTGTGGGCCTCAACCGTCAGAGGCTTGGTCAACGTTCCCTCGTTGACGATCTCAAATCGCTCAATCACGTGATGGGCCGCTTCGCCCGGGTCGGCTACAGCTTCAGCTGCTTCATTGGCTTGTACATCCGCGCTTTCATCCTCTGCGCGCTGGGCAGCAGCGTTGCGCTCCTCCACCAGATGAATCAGGTCATCTTCCGTGACTTCCTGGTTGGCCTCGAAGTGGTTGAGTTCGTCCAGCGTTATCGTCTCGTACCGCGTGATGCCAAAGGACTGATAGACCGGCAGCAACGCAATCCAAGAGTTGAAGGATACAAAGAGGAATATCGTAGCGATGATGGGAAGAACGGCTCGGCCTTTTCCTGCCCCCATCACGCTCTCGATGAACCCTAACATCGCCTGGATGATCGATTCAAGGAATCCCTGCATCCGGCCTGGCACCACTTTGAGTCGGGCAGTACCGATTGTAAACAGCAGAATGAGGAAGCCGGACGTTATAAGGGAAGAGAGGATGGTGTTGGTGAGCACGAAATCCGTGCCGCCATCAAGGGTGGTGCCGGCATCATCGCCAAGGATCAATTGAGCGGGAAGGTGGACTCCGGGTTCAGGGAGAAGGCTATCGTTGTCCAATAAAGCAGACCCTATAGCGCCTGTGATCACCCCTGCCAACAACAACGCCACCATAGCTATACCTATGAGGATGAATATTCTTTTGGCGCTGCCTGAACTGGAACTGGTAGGGCTACTGGCCACTGTGTCTACTCCTTGTCCGATCCCTTGTTATTAAAATCCAGCAAGGGCTTTACCATCTGATACAGGCCATAAAATGCCACTGTGATACCCAAAAGGACACCCAGAAGCGTGAAAATCAACGTGGTGCCCAGCCACTCATCCAGGTAGAGTCCCCCCACGATCCCTATGATCACCGATGCGGCGAGAAACCACCCGACTCCTACTAAGCGCAGGGCAAGTGCCCATGTCGGCATAAGCCACTCCCAAGAAGCCTGGTGAATCTTATCACTACCGCTTTTTTGAGTCAACGATACACGCGTTGTTGATACAAAAAGAAAAGAGACCCCGGCGGGGTCTTTTTTCCTTTTCAGCTAGGTACTTGTCAGAACGCTAGGAGGGAGAGCCTTTCTCAAGGTCTCCCAAGTCCAGACCTTCAACAAAATCGGTGAAGGCGGACATCCCGCGAAGTTCTTCTTCTCCGGGAGGCTTCGATTCTTTCTTGGTATCCTGATCCGCCTGGGCATCCTCGGTGGCAACTTTGCCGGTATCTTTGTCCAGTTGAACCCCTGCCTTCTCAAGCACCGGTTCCTCAACAAAGATAGGCACATTGGAGCGCACGGCCAACGCTATGGCGTCACTGGGCCGTGAATCTACCTCTTTGCTCTCAGAAGAGCCGTTTGCCCCAACCTCCAGGATGATCTTCGCGTAAAACGTATCGTTCTGGAGGTCGCTCACTACGATGCGCTTCACGACGCCGCCCATGGCATCGATGACACTCCCAAGGAGGTCATGGGTAAGCGGTCTGGGCACGGAGACGTCCTGAAGCTTCACTGCAATAGCATCAGCCTCTGAAGGACCGATCCAAATGGGGAGATAGCGATCAGCGTCTTTCTCTTTGAGGATCACCACGCGCTGATAGTTCATCAAACTGACACGGATGCTGTCAATCGACATCTCTAGCATGGGTCATTCCCCCTTCCAGCTCCGTAGATTTTCATTGTATGTCCGGCCTATAGGGGTGTCAACGAACTGGGTAGCTATCTTGGAGACACTTTCAACGTCATAAGATATTCCGACGGAGCGATGGTTCTTGTACTGACAGGGTAGGGTTCAACACTAATGGCCTCTACCGTGTAGTCACCTATCTTCTTGGCAGATTCTTCCGCATTTCCCACCGTGAGGTTATCCGAATACGGGTCATCCCCACCAGCTTCAAGAGCCACCAACACCACTACCTGCCCCGCCCAGATGCACACGACATCCGCTGGGCATCGTGAGTCCTCAGAGACTTTGATGAAAGCGAATCGCAGGTCGATTGAACCCACGGTCAAGGATTCCCCTACTTTGATCAGGAAAGTCTCGTCGAATGGAACGTCCGGTTCAGGCTCTGCGGTGGGTATCGATGTGACGGGCGTGGAAGCCACGCGTATCGACGTAGCTGTAGGTTGGATGTCAGGTGGTTGTGCAGCGGGGCCGGTGGCAGTAGCGCCACTCGAGCATGCGGTAAGAAGAAGCGACAGCGTGGCAACGGTGGCAAGAATAATAGTGCGGGTGCGATTCACGGGATGTACCTAGCCTTCATGGTGTGGCGGTCTCACCATGAGCCGCCTGCGTCCCTCATACCAGAGAGACGCCACCAACAAGGGAAGGGTTCCAGGCCTATCGCTTGGTGTACTGAGGTGCGCGACGGGCTCGTTTGAGTCCGTACTTCTTACTCTCTTTGACCCGGGCATCCCTGGTCAGCATCCCGTGGCTTCGGAGTATCTTGCGCAGTTCCGGGTCATAGACCAGCAACGCCTTGGAGATACCGTACCGGATCGCATCGCCCCAGGCGGCAGTTCCTCCACCATGAAGCTTTGCCACTACAGTGAACTTGCCAAGGGTGTCCGTCACCAACAGAGGTTCAAGGGCCGCAGTCTGCCAGGTCAGCCACGGCAACGCCTGTTCCAGGGACCGACCGTTCACCACAACCTCATCGCCCTCTGGATAGAGGCGCACCTGAGCAATGGCACTCTTACGTTTGCCGGTTCCATAGTAGTAGCGTTGTCCGCTCTGTGTTGACGCTGACCGAGTTGTCATACGGTTCCCTTCTTCATTGACCTAAGCGTTATCTTCGGAAGCACCCTCGCCCGGGGCATATCCTGCAAGCTGGGCCTGGTGCGGGTGGTCCGGGCCGGAGTATACTTTCATGCGCTTCAGCATATTTCGGCCCATAGTCGTCTTGGGTAGCATGCCCCACACGGCCATCTCAATGACCTTGTTGGGAGTCCTGTCCAGCATCTTGTCCATAGTGACGGTGCGAAGGCCGCCCTGGTATCCGCTGTGGAAGTGATACTTTTTCTGCTCTCGCTTCTTACCGGTTGTGAGCACGCTGGCAGAGTTCACCACGACGACAAAGTCGCCGGTGTTGATGGTCTTCGTGTACGTGGGGCGATGCTTGCCCTGAAGAATCGTCGCAATCTCACCAGCCATGCGCCCTAGTGGCACTGCGGAGGCATCAAACAGATGCCACCGCGGATCCAACTCAGTTGGCTTGGCAACGTATGTCCTTGTTCGCTTTATAGCTACCATGATGGCATCCTATCGTTCCGATCCGAAGATCAAGAGTTTGTCTCTCGCAAGTAATCCTGCCCCGATTGGCCGCTTATGTCCAGTATTCCCTTTGGATAATCCACCAGCATCAAATACAGGCCGTGGGCCGGAAGCGTTGGCCCGGAGCTTTCACTGGACGTTCCGTCCAAGAGTGCCCCTACCTCAGCCTCCTCCAGTTTCCCTCTACCCACTCGAGTCAGCGTCCCTGCGATCCGTCGAGCTTGCTGAGGCAGGAAAGCGTTTGCTTCCATGTCCACCCCTACAAGTGCGCCGCTTCGCCAGACCCTGACCCTAAACATGGTCCTTACCGTGTCCCGTCCGTTGAACCGGGAAGCCCCACAGAAGATTCTATAATCGTGCGCTCCCAGTATCGCCTGGCCTGCGCGATGCATCGATTCCACATCCAGCGGAAACGGCACATGATGTGCGTATCTTGCCCAGAGCGCCGATGCAACCGGCTGGTTCAGCACCAGGTAACGGTAGAACCTACGCTGCGCATGCCGCCTGGGATCGAACTCCGTGCTGACCTGAGCCGCTCTAAGGACCCGTATGTCCCGCGGAAGTGAAGCGTTCAACGCCCGGAGATACACCTGCTCGGTGTGCTCCGCAATTGTGTTGAATGCCACCACCTGACCGTGGGCATGCGCCCCTGCATCGGTCCGGCCTGCACCCTGTGTTTTAACGTACGTCCCTAACAAGCCCTGTAGTGCTTCTTCCAAGGTCCCTTGAACCGTGATGCCCTTGGACTGCACCTGAAAGCCCTGGTAGCGCGTACCATCGTACTCAACTACTAGGGCCATCCTACGAATTTCTTTGGAAGCCACTGTGCTCCCCACCCTATTTAACTGGCTAGACCAGCTCAATGAGGGCTACAGGTGCAGCATCGCCTGGGCGATAACCCACCTTCATGATCCGGGTATACCCGCCGGGCCGCTCCTTATAGCGCTGCGCCAGCTCATCAAACACCTTGTTGATCACCGTGTTGTCCTGTACGAATGCGAACGCCATACGTCTGCAGTGCACGGCACGTGCCCGGTTGTCCGGCGTATCCCCGCCATCCATGGCTCGGGCAGCCCGGCAACCCCAGGAGATGAATCGCTCAGCAACAGGTCGCAAAGCCTTAGCCCTGGCCTCGGTCGTCTGAATACGCCCGTGCAGGATCAAGGAACGGGTCAAGCCCTTCAGGAGGGCTCTACGCCCTCCGCTTGGCCGACCTAATTTTTTTATATGTGACTGATGAGGCATGAACCTTAGTCCTCCTTAGGGAACTCAGTAACAGTTTCTTCTTCCGCTGCATCACCTGAATCGTCTGCCTGAACCTCTGCAGCAGCACCCTCAGGCTCTTCTGCGTCGTCGCTTCGTCCCAGGAAGCTGTCCGGCACGGGGAGATCGTTTTCCTCCAACCGCGCTCGGAGTTCATCTAAGGACTTATCGCCGAAGTTGCGGATCTTCAAGAGCTCGGCTGCAGTGCGTTCCAACACCTCGCCAACCTTGTTGATCCCCGCGCGTTTCAAACAGTTCAGCGTCCTGGAAGAAAGCTCTAGCTTCTCCACAGTGACGTTATAGATCTCTGCCGGGATACCTGAAGCAGCAGCGCCGTCTGTCTCGCTGTTGACCTCGCCTGCGCCGATGAGTAACGCGCTGTGGTCCATCAACACCTTGGCCGCCGTATGCACTGCGTCCAACGGTGATATGGTCCGGTCCGTCCAGACCTCAATGATCAATCGCTCATAGTCCGTGACCTGTCCCACTCTGGTGTACTCCACGGAGTAGTTCACCTTGCGTACAGGGCTGTAGATGGCGTCTACGGGCAGTGTGCCGATGGAGTAGCCGACAGACTGTTGTGCCGGGACGTAGCCTCTGCCTTTCTCCACGTTAAACTCCATGTTCAATGTGCCATCGGCGGAGTCCAGGGTTGCCAGATGTAATTCCGGATTGACAATTTCAAAGTCCGCAGGGGCAACGATATCGCTGGCGTATATCTCTCCGGGGCCTCTGGCCTCGAGTCGCAATCGACCCGGCCTGTCAGTCAGCGCTCGGAGTCGAATGGTCTTCACACGCTGAATGATCTCCATGATCTCTTCCTTCAGATGAGGAAGGGTGGAGTACTCATGCAACACGCCGTCAATGCGGACCCAGGTCACAGCCGCGCCTGGGATAGAGCTCAGCAGCACACGTCGCAGGGGGTTTCCCAGCGTTGTTGCGAAGCCACGCTCCAATGGTTCAAGCGCGAACTTTCCGTAGGTCTCGTCCAACTCTAATGTCTTGACCTCAGGCTTCGGAACGGAAGGTCCGGTCTGAAGCTCTTCAGGGTTCCCAATGGTGACAAAAGCCTCCAAAGTAACTGCTCCTCACTTGGTACGGGTTCAAGTTGTAGTCGTGTTCCCTATCGGGAATAGAACTCAACGATCAATCGTGAATCTACCGTGGCACCAATATCCTGCTCTTCCGGCAGGGCCGAGACTTTGCCCGTTAGGTTTGCCGCATCCAGCTCAAGCCAGCGCGGAACGTCCCGCTTGGGAATCGTCTCTTTGATCTCTTTGACAAAGTCCTTTTCCATACTGGCAGGCTTCCAGCCGACCTCATCGCCGGCCTTCACGACGAAAGATGGGATATCCACCTTCCGACCGTTCACCGTGCAATGCCCGTGCATCACCATCTGTCTGGCCTGGGCACGGGAGTCAGAGAAGTTCAGCCGATAAAAAACGTTGTCCAACCGCCGCTCCAAGAGCTGCATCAGGTACTGACCGGTGATACCGGGCTGCTTCTGAGCCAGCTTCACGTTGCGAAGGAACTGATGCTCTCGTAGTCCATAGGCATAACGAACCTTCTGCTTCTCATGCAGTCGGACTGCATAGTCAGAGGGGCGCCGACGCGATGGACGCTGCGACCCTGGAGCCGCACGATGTTTTTCGATTGCGCACTTGGGAGTAAAGCAACGATCCCCTTTGAGGAAGAGCTTCTCACCCACTTGCCGGCACTGTCGGCAGACCGGACCTGTATACCGTCCCATACCTTCTCCTACACTCGACGCTTCTTCGGGGGACGGCACCCGTTGTGGGGGGTTGGCGTCACATCCCGAATACCAGAAATCATAAGTCCAGCCCCCTGCAGGGAGCGGATCGCAGCCTCTCGGCCGGGCCCGGGGCCCTTCAGATAAATCTCAATCCGGCGAAGACCGTGCTCCATTCCCTTGCGGGCGGCAATCTCCGCTGCTCGGCCCGCTGCAAAAGCGGTGCCTTTACGAGACCCTTTATAACCGGCGGTTCCTGCGGTTCCCCACGCCAACACAGCACCTTGGGTGTCTGTCAGCGTGACTACGGTATTGTTGAAGGTGGCTTTGATGTATGCCCTTCCAACAGGTACCGATTTGCGTTCTCTGCGCCGGGATCCCCTTCTGGCCATGGGCCTCCTTTATCAGTCCAACAATGTATTTGATGCTGAGAGGGTCTACACCCTCAGGCTACTTACTTCTTCGCTGTCCGCCTGCGTCCGGCAACCGTCTTCTTCGGGCCCTTGCGGGTCCTAGCGTTGGTTCGGGAGCGCTGGCCGTTCACCGGCAATCCACGGACGTGCCTGATTCCCTGGAAGCAGCGAATTTCAATCTTGCGACGGATGTTCATCTGAACCTCTCGTCGCAGGTCACCTTCAACCTTGAAGCTGCGATCAACAATCTCCCTGATGCGGGACATCTGGTCTTCCGCTAGGTCCCTGACACGTGGGTTGTCCTCAATGTTTGCCTCTGCAATGACCTTCTTTGACCTGGTTGCGCCAATGCCGAACACACTGCGCAGAGCAATCTCAATACGCTTGTGATCCGGTATGTTTACGCCTGAAACCAGTGCCATGAAACCCTCCTGCTTGTACCTAAACCAAAATATACGCCAGGATTACCCCTGACGTTGCTTGTGCCGAGGGATGATGCAGATGACCCGCACCACTCCCTTGCGCTTAATGATCTTGCAGTTTTCGCATCGTTTTTTTACCGATGGCTGGACTTGCATAATAGACTCCTTGGTCGCCTTCTAAATTACCGGAACCTGTATGTCACTCGCCCTCGAGTAAGATCGTAGGGAGAGAGCTCCACCAGCACCCTGTCCCCCGGGAGGATCCTGATGTAGTGCATCCGAATCCTTCCAGAAGCATGAGCAAGCACTTCATGGTCATTGGCTAGCTTCACGCGGAAGACCGCGTTTGGAAGCGCTTCCTCAACCGTACCTTCTACTTCTATTGATTCTTTCTTCGCCATCCAACCTCTTGCAGGCTCTCGTCCAGCGAGATGCCTAGTCCTTTAACAGTGTTAGGATCTCGGCCCCTTCTTCACTTATAGCCATTGTGTGCTCAAAGTGAGCGGACAGCTGGCCATCGGCAGTCACTACCGTCCAACCGTCCTCCAGAGCCTGGGTCCGCCAAGTTCCGATGTTCACCATCGGTTCGACTGCGATCACCATTCCCGTGTGCAGCAGTGCGCCTCTTCCGGCCACACCGTAGTTCGGCACCTGGGGCTCCTCATGGAGCTTCCGTCCGATACCGTGCCCCACGTACTCTCGGACCACTCCGTACCCGCGAGACTCGGCGTACTCCTGGACAGCCGCGCCGATGTCCCCCAGTCGGTTCCCGGATTTGACCACCGCGATGGCTGCGTCTAGTGAACCCTTGGTGGCATCGATGAGCTTCAGAGCCTCATCGGAGACCTGCCCAACCGGCAGTGTTACCGCTGAGTCTCCATACAACCCATCGACGATCGCACCCACATCCAGCTTGATCAAGTCCCCTTCTTTCAGGACCCGGTCACCTGGGATGCCGTGAACGATCTCCTCATTCACTGAGGTGCATATAGTCGCAGGGAACCCCATATAGCCCAGAAAGGCCGGCTTGGCTCCTTGCCTTTTTAACTCTTTAGCCGCAACGGTATCAAGGTCCTTGGTCGTCATTCCCGGCTCAAGAGCCAGCTTCATCGCAGCTATCATCCGGGCAACTACCTGCCCAGCACGACGCATCGCCTCTAACTCGCGAGGCGATTTTATCGATGCGCCCTTTGTTTGAGCCGGTGACTCCACGAACAGTCCTCCCTTTGGTGCCAAATATCTATTCTATAGCTTTAGCGCAGATTTTGCACTACCGCCTTTGCTATGACCGGTTATGTCGCCAATGCTTCCAACGACTTCAGCAGATCGGAAGTCACCTCTTCCACGCTATGCAGTCCATTGATCTCATCCAGTTTTCCCTGGTTTCTATAGTACGAGATCAGAGGGGCGGTCTGCTCCTCATAGACCTTGAGACGGTTCATCACAGCCTCTGGCCTATCGTCATCACGCTGATACAACTCACCACCACACACGGGGCATTTCCCGCTGCCTGCCGCCTCTTCCGGGAAGGGTCGCTGGCAGGAGCGACAGTTGTACCGTCCACCCAGCCTGCGAACCAACTCGTCTTCAGGCACCTTGACGTACAGTACCCGGTCTATCCCCTTGCCTTCCAGTGCGGCGTCCAGTGCAACTGCTTGTGGCTCCGTCCTGGGAAACCCGTCCAGAACCACGCCTGCGCCGTCAGTCTCTTCGGCAAGTCGACCGAGAACCATCTTGATTACCAGGTCATCCGGAACCAGGTCACCTTTGTCCATATAGGACTGGGCCTGTGTTCCAAGTTCAGTCTTATCAGCGCGGTGTTTCCGCAGCAAATCGCCCGACGATACGTGGGCGACTCCCACTTTCTCTGCCAACACGTCTGCCTGGGTGCCCTTCCCTGCGCCTGGCGCGCCTAAAAGCACTAGGAGCACGGGTGTACCACTGTGCGAGGCATTACTTGATGAACCCCTCGTATCGGCGCATGAGAAGCTGGGCTTCTAGTTGCCGCATGGTGTCCAAGCCAACGCCCACCAGGATCAGCAGCGCAGTACTGCTCAATCGCAATGCTTGCACGTCCGTCAATAGTGTAGCGAAATAGGGAATGATCGCGATGAAGCCAAGGAACAGCGCTCCACCCCAACTGACACGAATCAGCGTTCGCTGGAGGTACTCTTCCGTAGGCCTGCCCGGTCTGATGCCAGGGATGAAACCGCCCTGCTTCTGGAGGTTCTCTGCCAGGTTCATCTGGGAGAACTGGATCATGGTGTAGAACAATGCAAAGACCACCACAAGCACGAACAGGATTACCCAATAGATAAAGCTTGTGCCATCAAAGATACCAACCATGCCCTGGGCGAATCGGGACACAAATCCCGAATCTGCAGGGTCTGCAAAATAGCTTGCAATCGTCCCCGGCAGGATGATGATGGCGAAAGCGAAGATCAACGGGATCATTCCCGCTGAGTTTATTCTCAACGGGATAAAGGACGTCCCCTGTGCTCTGCGCACAGTACCCCCCCGGAAGACAGTCCGCCCGTATTGCACCGGAATCTTCCGCTGAGCCTCCGTGAACACAACGATCAGGTAGACGATGGTCAGCGAGATGACCACCAGCGTGATCAACCCCGTTGGGTCGACTCGACTGATGAAGCCCTGCTGAACGATCTGCGGTAGGCCGGCCACGATACCGGCAAAAATGATGATGGAGATGCCGTTACCAATGCCTCGCTCAGTAATCTGTTCACCAAGCCACACCAGGAACACGGTACCTGCCGCCATGGAGATGATCATTGGGATGATGGCGGGAAACGGTCCGCCAGTAAGGTCTACAGAGTTAAAGATGCCTGCCCGTTGCAGCAACAGTATCTGCCCATAACCCTGGGCTAACGCGATAGGCACGGTGATGTAGTGGGTCAGCTGGTTGATCTTCTGTCGACCGTAGTCACCCTCTTTGGAGAGCGCCTTCAGCTGAGGGACGACCGGCACCAGAAGCTGCATGATGATAGACGATGTGATGTAGGGATAGACGCCCAGGGCTGCGACGCTTAGGTTCCGTAATGCGCCACCGCTGAACAGATCAAGGAAGCCCAATAGCTCCCCAAACTGCCCACCACTGAAGACTGCATCCAGAGCGTCCCGATCAATGCCGGGAACCGGTACGTGGGCTACAAAGCGAAAGACCACCAACATCGCCAGGGTGAAAAGAAGCTTAGCCCTGAGGTCAGGTATCTTGAAAGCATCTATCAGGGCTTGGAGAAGTTGTGGTCGTCCGGATCCGGCTCTAGCTGCCGTTGCCTGCATTGTCCTGCTCCCTTGTCTTAGGTCCAGAGAGCTCCTGGACCGTGCCTCCCGCTGATTGCAACTGCTCCCTGGCTTGCGTGGAGAACCGATGGGCGGAAACCGTCAGTGACTTAGTGATCTCCCCATGCGCCAATATCTTGATAGGCATCTTCAGGTTTCGAAGTATCCCAGCATGGACCATGGCCTCAGGGGTGACATCCGCGCCACTCTCAAAGCGCTCCTCAAGGGAGCTCAGGTTCACTACTGCATAGTCCGTCCGGAAGATGTTGGTGAACCCTCTACGAGTCGGCAGCTTCAATACCATTGGAATCTGGCCGCCCTCAAATCCGGGGCGCATATTGACGCCGGACCGAGATTTCTGTCCCTTCATCCCCTTGCCGGAATAGTTACCTTTGCTGCTGTTGCCCCGCCCCAAGCGCTTACTGGTGCGTCGTGCGCCTTTTGGGGAACGGAGTTCATGTTGCTTCACTACTGAGTCTCCTGCCTGTTAGTCCTGGATCTCTTCCACCACGATCATGTGGCGTACCTTGAATATCTGTCCTCGAACGACGGCGGTATCTGGTCGCTCCACCGTCTGGTGCAGTTTACGTAAGCCCAAAGACTTGATAGTGGCCTTTTGGTTACGCTCAAACCCGATATCGCTTTTCTTCCAGGTAATCCGTAGCATTCCCATCTGGCTTTTCCTAATCTACTAACGTTTGCGCAATCCGCGCGTCCTGAGATGTAAGCAGTTACGCTTCTGGTTTTGGCGTGGGAGCTGCCGGTGCCGCCGGCGGTGTGGTCCGGGTTGCTGCAGGTGCCGCTGGCGCTACTCTTGCTCGACGTCGAGCAACCTCTGTTCGCGGGTCCCGTAGAGACGCCAACGCGTCCATCGTTGCCTTGGAAAGGTTGATGGGATTGGTATTGCCAATCGCCTTGGTCAGCACATCCTTGATCCCTGCCAAGTCAATCACTGCACGGACAGTTGCTCCGGCTAGTACACCGGTGCCGTCCACCGCAGGCTTCAGCATCACTTTGGATGCGTGGTACTTCATCACGATATCGTGAGGGATGGTGTTCCCCCATAGAGGTACCTCAATGAGGTTGCGACGGGCGATCGCCACGCCTTTGCGTACCGCATCCGGTACCGCTGCTGCTTTACCCAGGCCGATGCCGACGATGTTCTTGCCATCGCCAACGGCCACCATGGCGTTGAAGCGCATGTTCTTACCACCGGCGGTCACCTTCGCGATACGTCGGATGAGCAATACACGCTCTGTTAGGTTCTGGGCTTTTTCCGGCGCCACTCGCGGAGCCAGGTCATACGGTGTCAATTTGGGCATTAGAACAATAGCCCCCCTTCACGAGCTGCGTCTGCCAGGGCTTGCACCCGGCCGTGATATGCATAACCACCGCGGTCAAAAACCACCTGGGTCACTCCTACAGCCTTACCTCGACTTGCAGCCAGTGTCCCTACCAGTTTGGCAATCTCTGTCTTGGGCTTCCCCTCGCACTCGGAGCGAATCTCCGGATCCATGTCAGATGCGGAAGCTACAGTGTGCATCAACTCATCGTTGATGATCTGAACGGAGATGTGGTTGCTACTCCGGAACACTGCCATGCGGGGCCGTTCTGGGGCACCATACACTTTTCTCCGAACGCGGATATGGCGGATCACCCGCTTGGCCCGCGCTGTTTTAGCTTTACCTTTGTACCGTAACGGTCTTAGAGCAACTACCTTTGTTGGCACGTTATCCTCTCCACTGTGCGGCTTTACGCCCGCGCAGCGCTCTTACCAGGCTTGAGTCTTATTATCTCACCGGTGTACCGGATGCCCTTGCCTTTGTAGGCGTCCGGCTTACGTACTGCCCTGATGGTTGCTGCTATCTGGCCTACCTGTTGCTTATCGCAGCCATTTACTAACAGATGGGTAGGATTATCAACAGTGAGGGTGATCCCCTCCGGCGCATCTACATCCACCTGGTGGCTGTATCCCACCAGAAGGGTGATGTTCTTGCCGTTCTGCTGTACGCGGTAGCCTGTGCCTACCAACTCCAAGCTCTTCTGAAAACCTTCTGTGACACCAACCACCATGTTGTTCAATAGTGCCCGGGTCAAACCCTGCAATTCACGGATCTGAGCCTCATCATTAGGACGCTGTATCCTGATGATGCCATCCTCCTGGACTATCTCTAGTTCAATGTTGAAGCTCTGTTGCAGCGTTCCCTTGGGCCCCTTAACGGTGACGGCATTCTCCGCACCAATAGTGACCTCAACACCCTTGAGCACTGTGATAGGCGCAGAGCCTATCCTGGCTACTATTCGTTTTTGTTCTTTTTCTACCATTTTGTACCGTCTTCTACCACACGTAGCAGAGGACTTCCCCCCCGATGCCACGATTTCTAGCGTCTTGACCGCTCATCACGCCCTGAGACGTTGAAAGGATGACCACGCCAAGGCCGCCGTACACGCGAGGAATCTCGCCACGGTTCACATAGATCCGTAGGCCGGGGCGGCTAATCCGCTTCAACCCTCGGATGGATGGCTGGTTCCTGATAGTGGGCAGCAACCGTAATCGGATCATGCGCCACTCACCACTCTTCACCGTGTCCACGTCCCTAACGAACCCCTCTTCTCTGAGGATATTCGCCACTGCCTGCTTTATCTTGGACATAGGCACCAATACAGAGTCATGCCGCGCCATTCCGGCGTTGCGTACCCTGGTCAACAAATCTGCAATTGGGTCAGTTACTCCACTCACGACTGCTCCTACAAGCTTGCTTTACGGACACCCGGAATCTCGCCACGAAGTGCCAGAGTCCGGAAACAGATGCGGCATAGGCCGAAATGCCGGATATACGCTCTGGGACGCCCACACAACTGACACCGGTTGTGTTCTCTTGTAGAGAACTTTGCCGGTCGTTTTGATTTGGCGATCATGCTGGTCTTAGCCACCGTGTGCTCCTATGGTTTTCTCGTGTTTTCCGTCTAGCTTACGCGTTGACGGCTTCTCTCTCTTGAACCCGGGTGAAAGGCATCCCCATCAACTCCAGCAACCGCAGCGCCTCTTGATCCGTCTTTGCGCTGGTGATGATGTTCACCTGGAACCCGCGAAGTTTATCGATCTGGTTATAGTCGATCTCCGGGAACACGATCTGTTCACGGATCCCCAGGGAATAGTTGCCACGTCCGTCAAATGCGGTCCGGGACACCCCGCGGAAGTCGCGGATCCGTGGTAGCGCTGTGTTGAACAACTTGTCCAGGAAGATGTACATCCTATCACCGCGAAGTGTTGCCATCACGCCGATAGCCTGACCTTCCCGGAGTTTGAACGTTGCTACAGAACGTCGAGCCTTTGTAGACACCGGACGTTGACCGGTGATCATGCCGATGTCATGCAACGTGGCTTCCATAGCCCGGGCGTTGGTCAGAGCCTCGCCAAGGCCTACATTGATTACTACCTTCTGGACCTGGGGTGTCTCCATGATGTTGCTGTAGGTGAACTCCTGGTTCATCTGCGCAATCATTTCGTCGCGATACCGCAGCAACAGCCGCGGACGCTCGCCACCTCTCGCAGGCCGCTTGCCCCGAGGTTTCTTTTCCTCGACATCTGCGGCCTTGTCACTTTGTCCTGAAGCGGAATCCTCTTGGGTTTCCTCTTCGTTGGCCTCAGTCGACTCTTCGGGCTCTTCTATTCGATCGGTTGGTTGCACTTCTTGCATAGCCGCACTTTCTTACCGTCGTTCAAGAACGTGAACCCCATCCTTGCAGCAGCGCCACAAAGGGGGCACACCAACTTGACATTGGAGATGGACAATGGCGCTTCCATAGTGATGATTCCAGCCTGGCTTATTCCCGGCTGTGCCTTGCGACTGCGTTTAACCATGTTGGCGCCTTCCACAAAGAGCCGACCGTCCTTGGGATATACCCGTTGGACTTCACCCTGCTTGCCGCGATCTCTTCCTTTGGTGATCACGACTGTGTCTCCCTTATGGATTTTCTGTGCCATTGATGTCTCTCCGTTTAATTAACGATGTATTTTCACTTGGGTCAGGTGTTAGACAACCTCTGGCGCAAGTGACACGATCCTCATGTAACCCTTTTCCCGCAGCTCCCTGGCCACTGGGCCAAAGATGCGTGTGCCCACCGGCATCAGTGCCTCAGTCAAGACGACTGCAGCATTCTCATCGAACCTGATGTGTGTGCCGTCAGCCCTTCGGGTGTTCTTCACCACACGCACTATGACTGCGCGCACCACTTTGCCGGCGCGGATGGCCTCCTGCGCGTTGGGGACCGCGTCCTTAACAGAGCAAGTGATAATATCCCCAAGCCCTGCATACCGACGGAAACCAGACCCCGGAATGCCGATGCACATCAGCTGTTTGGCGCCGGAATTGTCCGCTACGGACAATCGAGACATGTGCTGGATCATGCGTCCTCCTTCTTGGCCTCAGTGTCATCTTCTGAGGACGCTTCTCCACTAGCTTCTTGTTCCGGAGTCTCTGGCGGAGCTTCAAGCTCGGCCTCTGCTTCCGGCTCTTCTGCGACTTCTTCAGCTGCTGGTGCCTCTTCAGGCTCGGCCTCAGCTACCGGCTCCTCTGCGACTTCTTCAGTTGCTGGTGCCTCTTCAGGCTCGGCCTCAGCTACCGGCTCCTCTGCGACTTCTTCA
>CAJWXP010000024.1 GCA_913049785.1 uncultured Dehalococcoidia bacterium
AAGAGGAACGAGTAGACGGCGATGGCATTGACCAGATGCTCTTCAGGGACAAGCTTGGGCAGCATCGCTTGGCGCGAGGGAATGTCGAACGAAAGCAGCACGCCGGTACCCAGAGAAATGACGATGAGGTGCCAGGGTTGGATGACGTCAGTTGCAACAAGGACACCGGTTAGCAGCGCCAACACCGCGAACATCGCTCGAGTCACCGTAACCAGCCGAAGCCGATTGACTCGATCTGCAATCACTCCGCCCCATAGCGACAGCAGCAGCACCGGTCCCAGGCTTGAGGTTGTCACTACGCCCAGCATGAATGGTGAGTCGGTCAGGTCATGCATGAGCCACAGCCGACCATAGATCAGTGCCCACATGCCGATGTTCGAGAAGGCGCCGCCCAACCAAAACAGACGGTATTCGCGGTACCCAAGCGCAGTGAGCAGTCGAAATCGAGATCTGTGTTCAAGTGTTGGGTTGGAATGGGGAAGCGTCATGGGGTGATAATCTCAGCGCCTGCAAATGGTGTCAATCAGCGCCGGCGCTTTGGTGCACCACCATGGCTTTGAGTGTTGATTTATTATTCCTCTCGTCGCGGCTCCTCTGTAATATACAAGTGGACTTGAGAATCAAAAATATTGCCCGTCTATTTTGTGTTTTATACATGCCTCCACCTATAATATTGCTTCAGGAATTTGGTGTGTTATGGCATCTAGTTTCAGAAGCAACGAAGGAAGTCGTGGCAAGATGTCCAATGCAGCTCCAGATTCACTCCATCCATCCTTAGCGTCTCTTAGGGTAGCTGAATTATTTGCTGGTGTTGGCGGTTTCCGATTGGGTCTTGAAGCGAATGGCTGGGAAGTAGTGTGGAGTAATCAATGGGAGCCTGCCACTAAGAGGCAGCATGCCTCTGAAGTGTATGAAGCTCGATTCGGATCAGAAGGTCACATTTCTGCTGATTTTGCTTGCGTCTTGGACGATGCCGAGGCTGGCAACATTGAAATTCCTGACCATGAATTATTAGTTGGTGGCTTCCCTTGTCAAGATTATTCCGTTGCGACCTCATTGGATCGGGCCACAGGGATAGAAGGTAAAAGGCGTTCTTTGGTGGCAGATTTATCGGTTGGTTCGCTTAAAGCGACCACCTATGATTTTGCTGGAAAACGTGGATAGGCTTTTGAAATCACCAGTAAGTCAACGAGGTCGAGATTTTGGCATAATTCTTGCCTGCCTGAATGACCTTAGATATACGGTAGAGTGGAGGGTCGTCAACGCTGCCGAATATGGATTTCCACAGAGGAGACGGAGAGCCTTTATTGTTGGACGAAGGGACGGACCCACAACATCTTCACGGGTTAACGCTATGGATTGGATCGCAAAAGAGGGGGATCTGGCCCAGGCTCTTCCCGTAAAGTGGAATGATTTTGAGCTAACTGGGGAAAAGTTCGATATTAAAGGAGACATTCACTTTATCAGTGACCACTTTGGTCAGGGGCTAGGATGCAGCCCATTTGGCCTAGCTGGAGTCTGCGAGGATCGACAGGTCACTACATGCCCGGTTCCAGCCGATTCCGCTAGAGACAGTCAGTACTCTTCAAGACGTGTTACTTCCAGACAGTGAGGTGCCAGAACACTTTTCCATCCCGGATCATGAAATCCCCAAATGGGAATATCTGAAGGGCGCGAAACGTGAGCAGCGTACGAATAAAAAAATGGATACGAGTATCACTATAGTGAAGGCGCCTTGCCATTTCCCGATCGTTTGAATCAACCATCAAGGACGATTCTAACTGGGGAAGGAAGTATCCTCGAGGAAGATTGGGACGCTTTGGAGGGCGATGAGGTTCCGAAATTCAAGCGCTACCTTGAAGAAACTAGATTCCTGTTTGTTATATATATCAAAGAAGGGAACTCTATCTCACTGAAAACGTTCATTTCTGGTCCATGCCAAATGATGATATAGAGAAGTTCGTGCACCCGGTTTGGCAGCAAACTGTCAAATCTATCCATAAAGGACAATTAGAGACACTCCCCGGAACATCATTCAATCAAGTTTGCCATGTTCGTCCTCATGCAAAAACCGCCGCGATACATTGCCGACACCACACAATGGGCCACAAGTTAACAAATGTTTCTGGCTTGACAAAGACTACATCCGGAAACAAAATGGGCCGTCTTGTGGGCTCCAAAAGCTGAACTCATCATGGACTCTTTAACTCTTCAGCAATTGGGCCCGAGCGCTAGCTATTCGAATGACACAGGCAGCTGCATCAGCTTTTATCTCATACTCCCAACATGCTATGACTTGCCAACCTGCCTCTAGCAGCTCCGTTGTTTTACGCTGATCTCGCTCCTGGTTGTTTTGAAATTTCGTTTGCCAAAACCCGGTATTAGATTTCGGCATTGGCAGGGAACACACAACACAACGGTGCCAAAAACATCCATAGACGAATGTGGCTAGTTTAATGTCTGGGAAGCAAATGTCAGGTGACCCCGGGACACCTTTCCTATGTAGTCTGTAGCCTGGAATCCCTGCCTGCCTTAAAGCTTTTCGAAGGGTCAGTTCAGGCTTTGTATTTCTGGCCTAATTAGAAAGCATTGAGCGACTGACAGCTAAAGAAGAAGCCTTAGGAGGAGGTCCGAGGACTTGTTGTATAAAGCCTTTGCCCGCATGCCCTATTGTTCTTTGTATATTCCGCGCCAGCATTGACACTCATTCTCGCTCCAACAACTCCACGCGGATGTTGCCTGGTACGTTTACAAAGGCGATCTTCAAGCCAGGCCGTAGCTGATAGGGCTCTGCTACAAACTCCGCACCCTTGGCCTTCAGCTCCGACGCCGCTTTTTCAATGTCATCCACCTGTAGTCCGAAGTGGTCCAGACCCACGTAGGGGACTGTGGGGCCGTCAGGTGTGTTCTCGTTGGCCTTGGCCAGGAAAATTGTCAGCCCGTTGATATCGATATCGATGCGCGACTGGCCGTCGGTCTGCACCGATTCAAGGATCTTCGCGCCAAACATCTTTTCGAAGTACTGCGCCGTCGCCATGGGGTCTCGACTGCGCAGGTGCATATGGTCGTACTTGTAGGTTGTCATGGTGCTTCTCCTGCCGCTATGTGGGGCGCGCTACTTCCAGTCCCAGACCTTGCCGAATAGTGGGCCGTCTTCCCTGACCTCATACTCGGATATACCGGTAACGGTACCCAGTCGGGAGAATGTCGGCGATGTCGACTGGAAGAATATGACTCCTCGGTATGAAACTACGCCCTTCCCGTCTGGCGTACCGATTCCTTGACTGGTCCAGGAGATGATACCGCCGTCGTTCGCTATAGTAATACCCTGGCCATCCGCAAAGAATGTCCCGTCCGGCCTGGCTACGGCGGTGTAGGTACCCGTCTCAACGGTCTTCACGCCAAGCATCACGCCGGTGCCTTGGTAGGAGATTTCCATGCGAGGTCCCTGCGCATCAGGGGGCAGCACACGCCATCCAACTTTGTTGCCTGTCATCTCATGTATCACATCACCCAACATTGGAGCCTCCGTATCTTGGTGGAGCGAGGCTAGCATGAGCTTTGAAGTACAGCAAGTGTAATTCCCTTGACACCCTCTCAAGCCCTTCATAAACTGCTACCAGATTATGTGCAGAGGAGGCGAATGTGCTCACTCAGTTCGATAACGACACACTTACCAAGGTAGGCCCTGGCACGCCGATGGGCGACCTGATGCGTGAATATTGGCTACCTGCAATGCTCTCGACTGAGCTCCCTGAGCCGGACTGCGACCCCGTTCGGCTTCGGTTGTTGTGCGAGGACATGATCGCGTTCCGTGACACCAACGGTGAGCTAGGACTCATCGATAATTACTGCCCTCACCGGCGTGCAAGCCTGTTCTTCGGTCGGAACGAGGAATGTGGCCTCCGCTGCGTGTACCACGGTTGGAAGTTTGATGTTAACGGCAATTGTGTGGACATGCCCAGTGAGCCTGCTGAGAGCAATTTCAAAGATAAGGTGAAGATCAAATCCTACAAGCTCACTGAGCGCAATGGCATGATCTGGGCGTACATGGGCCCTCGTGAGACCCTGCCGCCTCTGCCTGACATTGAGCCGAACATGATGGAAGAGAGCTTGAACGGCAATTCTGCCGGACTGCGGAACTGCAACTGGGTACAAGCCATGGAAGGTGACATCGATACCGCCCACCTCAGCTTCTTGCACATGGGCATGGTTTCCGCTGAGGACGTGCCTCCAGGCTCCTTCGATTTCTACAGCCAGCGCGACCGCGCTCCCCACTACCACGTGGTGGAGACAGACTATGGCATGATGTACGGCGCATACAGGCCAGCGGAAGAAGACACCTACTACTGGCGCATCGCTCAGTTCATGATGCCTTTCTACACCATCCCGCCGGAAGGCAGACTTGGCGAGAAGATCGGTGTCCGCTGCTGGGTGCCTGTCGACGATGACCACACTATGTTCACCAGCATGTCTATTCGCAACTCTAATAACTCCATGAATAGAAAGACCGCTGATGGCAAGGCGATGGTCGGACTAGGTGGCGCGCAGGATCGGCCGGAGAACGGCACCGGGTTTCTTGAGCGATGGCGCTATGAACCCACCAAAGAGAACGATTACCTGATCGATCGTGACGCCCAGAAGAACCAGAGCTTCACCGGCATCGTAGGTATTCATATACAGGATCAGGCGATCACAGAGAGCATGGGTGCTACCTCGGACCGTACCCGAGAGCGGCTTGGCACCAGCGATTCCATGATCATCAAGACGCGACAAAGGCTCATCAATGCTGCTAGGGCCCTACAAGAGGGTGTGCCTGCCCCTGCCGTCGATACACCGGAGGTCTATCAGGTGCGTTCCGGTGGCGTCATCCTTGACCGCAAAGACGACTGGCTGGAGGCGACCGTGGAACTGCGCAAGGCCTTCAAGGTCCACTCTCATTTGGTGGACACCGCGAAGTAGACCCTCAGTTATTGGATTAAGTAAGGCCCTTTCCGCTGGAGAGGGCCTTACTTATTTATGGGCCCATGCATTGACGAATACACTCCATGCTCCACTACACTGGGTGTAGCCAAATATCCTGTATTGAAAGTACCCATCTTGAGTGATTGGGCAATAGAAGCTAAAGGGCTCGTTCGTACATTCGGCGATGTCGAAGCAGTCAAAGGCATAGACCTCTCTATCCCAAAGGGAGAGATTTATGGATTTCTTGGACCCAACGGCGCTGGTAAGACCACGCTGGTGCGCATGCTCATCACGTTGCTGCTCCCAACCAAAGGGCAAGCTCGCGTTTCCGGGTTCGACCTGGTATCGGAGCCAAAACAGATTCGGTTGCGGATAGGGGCGGCGCTGCAAGAGGCCACGCTGGATCCAAAACAGACGGGCCTTGAGTTCCTTCGACTCCAAGGTTATCTGTACGGCCTATCGAGGGGATAGGTGGAGCAACGCATCGGTGAACTTGAGGTGCTTATCGACATCGGCGATGCGATTAAGCGCTTTATAAGTACGTACTCCGGCGGCATGAAGCGTCGACTCGATCTGGCAGCGGCCCTGATACACAACCCCGAAATCCTGTTCCTTGACGAGCCTACCACTGGTCTGGACCCCATCAGTCGAAATAAGGTCTGGGATGAAGTCCAGCGTATCAACAAGGAGTTGGGCGTCACCATCTTTCTGACTACCCAGTATCTGGAAGAGGCTGACTCCCTGGCTGACCGGGTGGCCATCATCAACCACGGACTGCTAGCCGTTGAGGGGACTCCTGCGGAGCTAAAGCGTTCCATGGGCTCTGACATCATCATTGCTGAAGTGGGGTCTGACACCGAAGCGGCCACTGACGCCGTACGGTCCCTTGATGCCGTTGGCCAGGTGGAAACACACGGGAACGAACTTATGATCAGGGTCTCCAACGGCGCTGTCCAGATAGGGCCTGTTGCCCTTGCCCTGCACCAACGCGGTGTGGAGGTGAAGGAGATCAAAATGCACACACCTACCCTTGACGATGTATTCCTGGATGTGACGGGTGCTCGGTTCGAGAAAGTGGCTGCTGCTGAGGAAGCCGAAAATGAGTAGTAGCGTCATGGAAAAACAGGAGATTCGCGCCAAACAATCACGCTTCCACAGGGACGTTATTTCGGTCGCCGAAAGAGCGATGCGGTCCATCCCAAGAGACCTAGAGGGAATCATCCCGGCACTGGTCTTTCCGGTGTTCTTCTTCTTTGTCACTATCGGTGCGCTGCAGACTGTCATCGAACAGGCTCCCGGAATCGACTACAAGGCCTTTCAACTGCCGGTGGCCATCATATTCGCCGTGACTGGTATCTCCCGGGCTGTCACGCTAGTGACGGACATCCAAACAGGCTACTTTGACCGCCTTACGCTTACTCCTGTGAACCACCTAGCGTTGCTGCTGGGGCTGATGGTGGCTGACTTCGCGCTTGTAGTGGCATTGACGCTTCCAGTGGTCGTTCTCGGGTTTATCGTCGGCGTAGAGTTTGAGAGCGGATTCGCCGGGATGTTGGTATTCATCCTCATCTCCGGTATATGGGGCCTCGCTTACACAGGGTTCCCGTACGCCATCGCCCTGAAGACGGGTAGCCCTGCCGCCGTGAACAGCAGCTTCCTACTCTTCATGCCCTTCGTGTTCATGACCACCATCTACCTACCTCAGGACCAGATGACCGGCTGGTTCGCCACCATTGTGAACTACAACCCCGTAACCTACCTGCTGGCTGCTCTGCGGTCACTGATCACCGATGGCTGGGACTGGACTGCCCTTGCCAAAGGACTTGGCGCTATAGGCGGTGTGGCTGTGGTGAGCATGGGGATGGCGTTCATGGCACTTAGTGGTCGCGCTCGACGAAGCTAGGGTTCTTTAGGGGCTGATGTCCAGACTCCCCTGCCTAGCCCTCGTGGTATGATATCGCCGAAGCATTCCAAGCTAGTGGGAGTGTGTGGCTATGGCGACGTACTATAAGTCGATCACTGACGAGCAGGCGGCTCTTATCAAGAACGCCAACTTGTTCTTTGTAGGTAGTGCAGACCCTACGCTGGTGGCAGGGCCGGAGGGCGTTGGCCCAGTGAACCTTTCGCCGAAAGGCGGCGTCCCGTTGCACGTCCTTGGCCCCAACTGCGTCGCCTATCTCGATTACACCGGCAGTGGAAACGAGACTGCGCGTCACGCGGCTGCGGGCGGGCCTGTAACGGTCATGATTTGCTCGTTCGAGGAAGAGGATCCTGCTGTAGTCCGGCTCTACGGAAAAGCGACAGTCATGCTGCTGGACGAATCACCCATCGCAGAACTGGTACGGAAGCAGACCGCCGATGAAGAGATCGGCCTCAAGCAACGACAGGTCATTACCATAGATGTTGAAAGCACCGTGACGAGCTGCGGCTACGGCGTCCCGGTACTGAAATACGAGAAACAGCGCAACCGTGACCAGCGTGGCCGGGCCTACAAGGGCTCAGGCGCGCTAACCACCGTAACTGGATAACAAAACCAAGGAGAACCAGGCATGAGAGGACTAGTTGGCCGAGTGGCTGTGGTCACCGGCGCTGCGGGCGGAATGGGCGCTGCTGCAGCGATTCGATTGGGCGAAGAGAAGGTGAAGGTCGCGGTTCTGGACATCAAGGACTGCTCCGAGACGGTGAATGCCATCACCGCTGCGGGCGGCGAGGCCCAGGCCTGGAATTGCGACACCACCAACGAGGCCCAGCTAGCCGAGACCATGAAGGCCGTTGCCGACAAGTTCGGCGGTATCAACATCCTGGTGAACAACGCCGGGCTGCTCTCCCCTCGCATCCCGTTCATGGAATGGGAGACGGCGGAGGTTGAGCGGTTTATGGATGTGAACTACATGGGCTATGTCAAGACAACCCGGGCAGCATTCAACTACATCAAAGAGGGCGGCAACGGGCGCATCATCAACGTGGCGTCTCGAACAACCTTTGCGGGCGCGCCAGGCCAGTTCCCGTACACCGCCAGCAAGGGCGCAATCCAGGGCTTTACCTGGACCCTGGCCAAGGAGTTGGGCGTCGACGACATCACGGTGAACGCTGTTATGCCCGGGCAGGTCGCCACACCCGGCACTACGCCCCACAGCGACGAAGAAGCGTTCAACCGCACCATGCAGGGCCAGTCCATTAAAAAGCGCATCTATCCGGAGCACATGGCGGCGCTTGTCGCCTTCGTGGCCAGCGACGATGCGGCAATGATCAGCGGCCAAAGCATCATCTGCGATGGCGGGGGGCTGCTCCACTAACCGCGGGTAATAATCGAGAAATATCGGGAGGGCTCCATGAAGGTATCAAGGATCAAGGACATTCCCAAGGAATCAGCGTCATCCAAGCTCTTCACCAGCGATCAGGTATTCCGTCAGCCGCTGGCACCGGACAGCAAGGACTTCAATGCATCTGTCGTCAGCTTCGGCCACGGAGTACGCAACAAGTTCCACACCCATGAGAGCGATCAGCTGCTCATCGTGACCTCCGGCAAGGGCGTCATTGTGACGGAGAACGAGCACGTACAGATAGAGGCAGGCGACGTGGTGTTCGCGCCCGGCGGCGAGAAACACTGGCACGGCGCGGATGGCGACAACGAGTTCGCTCACATCACCGTCACTCGCAAGGACAGCAAGACCACACAGCTTGAGGACTAGAGCGCTTTTGTGGCGATGGCTTGCTCAGGGCCCAACTCAGGGGATGAGAAACGCCCTTCGGATATGACATCCGGAGGAGAGGTGATGTTATGACCAGCCCAGGAAACGCCCTGACCAAAACGGAAAAGAACCTCTGGAACGCCATTGTCGCTGAGGCTGTGGCCAACGTGAAGTATCAGGCCTTTGCCCAGCAGGCGTTGATGGAGGGTCATCCGGAAGTCGCGCAGATATTCCAGGAGGTTGCCGGCGCGGAGAATATCCACGGCATCAACCACCTGCGTGTTGCCGGAGACATCCAATCAACGTTGGAGAACCTGCACACGGTGATCGCCGGGGAGGCTGAGGAGGCTTCTACCCTCTACCCTTCGATGATCAAAGCGGCGCTCGACGATGGCCGTATGGATGCTGCAGACACCTTCCGTGTGGCGATGGATCGTGAGAAGAACCACATAGAGAACTTCACCCAGGCGTTAGAGGGTCTTGAAGAGAAACTGGCCAGCCAGCCGACGCTCAATGCTGCTCACATTCCCCCGACCTACTTCACACCCGCTGCGACGCCCCAAACCCGAAAAGAACAGGCACCTCGATCAGCCTCCGGTCAGACGCTCTGGGCTGCCACCGAAGAGGTGGAGTTGGAGCGATGGCGAATCGCTGCATTCAGTCGCATCCGAGAGGTGGTGTTCGGCGCGCAGGATGGCTTACTGAGCACCGTCGCTCTGGTCACCGCCGTGGCAGCAGCAGTTTCAGGCGACTCAACTACGTTCGTGCTGGTCGCAGGGCTGGCAGCAGCGCTTGCAGGGATGATCAGCATGGCTACCGGCACCTTCCTTGGCGCTCGAGCCCAACTGGACTTGCAGCGCTCAGAGATAGCAAAGGAAGCCAAGGAGTTGGAGGAACACCCGGCTGAGGAGCTGGCAGAGCTTGTCTCGCTCTATCAACGTGAGGGTATGAGTCTGCGAGAGGCCAGGGACCTGGCAGAGCACATCGCAGAGGACAAGGACCTGTGGCTGCGGACGCTGGTGGAGAAAGAGCTTGGCATCAGCATGGACACCACCTCCAACCCGCTGAAGGACGCGCTGGCAATGGGCTGTGCGTTCATCGTGGCGTCAATGGTGCCCATCCTTCCCTACTTTTTCCTTGATAGGACACCTGCGATCCCCGTTTCCATCGGCCTTGCGCTGACAGGCCTCTTCGCGCTGGGCTACGGCAAGGGAAGACTGGTACAGAAATGGCCGCTTCTCCAGGGCCTTGAAGTATTGATAATAGGGTCTGTGGCAGCGGGCATCGCATTCTTGATCGGCGAGGGTGTGCCACGCCTGGTTTCCTAATACTCGTTATGTAACGTACTGAGTTCATTCGATGGGAGTTTGTAACAGCTAATGCCATTCGGTCTATTCAAACGCAAAGACACCAAAGAGAAGACAGAGAAGAGTCTGGAGCGAAGTCGCTCGACGTTCTTCGGTCGATTGACCGACCTTCTTCGTCGTGGTCAATCGGGCGAGGACATCTGGGACGAAGCGGAAGAGTTGATGATCGGCGCGGATGTTGGAGTTGCCACCGCGATGGGCTTGCTTGAGCGAGCCAGAGAGCAGCTTCAGGGCGACAAAGGTGGAGAGACGGATGTGCTGGCAACGCTTAAAGGCGAGGTATTAACCACGCTTCAAGCAGCAGCCGGGGACGACACTGCGGAGGACGAGACCACACCAAAGCCGATGGTGATACTGGTCGTTGGAGTGAACGGCGCAGGCAAGACGACGACCATCGCCAAACTGGCGAACTTGTATCGCGATGAGGGCAAGAGTGTTGTGCTGGCAGCGGCTGATACATTCCGTGCCGCAGCTATCGAGCAGTTGCAACTCTGGGGTGAACGCGCAGGGGCAGAGGTCATCGCGCACAAGCACGGTGGCGACCCTGCTGCCGTGGCATTCGACGCGCTTCAGGCCGCCCAGGCTCGTGGCGTGGACGTGGTCATTGTGGACACCGCTGGTAGGCTGCACACCAAGGGCAACCTTATGGAAGAGATGAAGAAGATAGGCAGGGTGCTCGCCCGCGTGGACGAGACTGCGCCTCACGAGGTCCTGTTGGTGCTGGACGCTACGACCGGGCAGAACGGACTGGCACAAGCACGTGAGTTCACTAACGTCATCGGCTGCACAGGCATCGTGCTCACCAAGCTCGATGGCACGTCGAAAGGCGGCGTTGTGCTGGCCATCGCAGAGCAACTCAACCTCCCCGTGCGGTTCATCGGCACCGGCGAGGGCATGGAGGACCTGGCACCCTTCGACCCGCAGGAGTACGTTGACGCCTTGTTTGGCGTTGATGCTCAGGCGGCTTCCGGTTAATCCGCTCATGCTGCGAATCCGTACTACACGGTAGCTATGGATATTTCCCTCTGGCTACTCATCATTGAGTTCCTGGGCCTGGTGGCCTTTCCTTTCACGTACGTCCTATTCCCTGTGCTGAAAGACCGAGGATACGGGTTTGCGAAGCCGCTTGGGCTGCTCATGCTCGCATTCCCCGTCTGGCTGCTGGGAAGTATGCACCTCTCTGCCGGGCCCAGAATCATGCCAATACTGGTGCTGGTGGCGCTGACGATAGCCTCGGCGATGCTGGCGCGACGCAAGTGGCCGGAGCTTTTAGATTTCTTCCGACGCGAAAAAACTCTAGTCCTTTCGATAGAAGGGATCTTCCTCCTGTTCTTCCTATGCTTTGCGTTGCTCAGGGCTGGCGTTTCAGCCATAGGTCACACGGAACAGCCTATGGACTTTGCGTTCCTGAACGCTTCGATGCTGGCATCCTCGTTCCCGCCGGAAGACCCGTGGCTATCGGGAAACGGCATCAACTACTACTACTTCGGCTACCTCACCCTTGGCCTGCCAGGGGTCATCACCGGCATCTCATCCTCCGTGGTGTACAACCTGGCCTTGGTGCTTCTGCCTGCAATGGCCGCGGCAGGGGTTATGAGCCTGGTTGCCACCGTTGTAGTCAGGGCGGGCGCATCGCTGAAAGTGGGTATCGGGCTTGGCGTAGTCGGGGCGCTGATGCTGAGCGTGTTCGGCAATCTTGAGGGCTTGCTCGAGATGATCCACTCCTGGGGGTTAGGCAGCGATGGTTTCTGGGAGAGCGTTGGCGTCAAGGGCTTGGAGACCCAATCGAGCGGTTCGTCGTTCTTCCCGAACGACAACTGGTGGTGGTGGCGGTCGAGTCGTGTGATCGACACGGTTATGGCCGGTAGCAGCCTCGATTTCACCATACAGGAGTACCCATTCTTCAGCTCGTACCTGGGCGACCTGCATCCTCACGTTATGTCAATTCCCTTCGTGCTGCTGTTCCTTGCGCTCTGCCTGAACTTCCTGGCGGACACAGCGTCAATGACGATCGCATGGATCAAACAGCGTTGGTTCAATGTGACGATGATTGGCCTGACGCTGGGCGCGCTGGGATTCATCAACGCCTGGGACCTGCCGGTATTCTTCGCAGTGTTCATGGGCGTGATCGCCCTCAAGACGTACGGTGGCCTGCGAAACGGTTGGCGACGCGATTACGCCCTTGGTGTTCTAGCAGTTTGCGCTATCGTGCTGGGTTTGGCGGTTGTGCCCTTCCTGCCGTACTACAGTTCGTTCAGCGGCCAGGTGAAGGGGATAGAAGCATCTGCTACGCCAGGAACCAGCGTCCTACACCTCACCGTCGTGTGGGGCGTGTTCTTCGCTGCGCTGGCCCCCTTTCTGCTGCTCCATCTCAGCCAATGGCGACAGTGGGTGCAAGCTCGAAGGCCACTGGTCATCGCTTCGGTGATGTCAATGGCGCCAATCATCCTCTGGTTCGTCATTACACTCGTTCGAGGGGATACAGACCAAATTCCCGACCGACTCCTCGTCGCGCTTCCACTCGCCCTTATTCTCGCATTGCTCCTGGCACGCGCCATGAAAGCTCCGGCGAACCAGGATAATCTACCATCCGTATTTACCTTTGGAGTCCTGGCTGTCGGAGTAGCGCTATTGATGGGGTCTGAGCTCTTCTACGTGGTGGACGTGTTCAACACGCGGATGAACACCATGTTCAAGCTCTACTATCAGGCATGGATCCTCCTTGCTGTAGCTACGCCGGTAGCCATATACTACTGGGCGCGGACGGCGTCTCGCGGAGGGCTTTGGATTCGCAGGGCTGGTGTGGGTTGGGGAGTGGTCCTGGGGCTGGGTGCCCTGGGTGCCCTCTATCTACCGATAGGAATGGCGGTAACAGTGGGAGATTCGGCCAGCGGGCCATATACATTGGACGGAGCTGCGTTCCTGAGCGAACGTTCGAGCAGCGAGCATGCTGCTATCGAGTGGCTGAAGCGTAACGCTGACGCTGTTGACGGCATCGTTGAAGCTGTTGGCAACGACTATACCGAATATGGCCGCGTGTCCTCCTTCACAGGCCTGCCTACAGTGCTGAACTGGGCTGGCCACGAGCTACAGTGGCGCGGTTCATCCGAGCTGATGGACGGACGGGCCGAGGACGTCGCGTTGGTCTACCAATCAGGGGACGTGAACCTGGTGGAGGACGTGTTGGCTCGTTACGATGTTCGCTACGTGATCTTCGGTTCACGCGAGCGATCAACTTATCAGGTACAGTCGCTGGAGCATTTAAGCGTTCTGCTGACACCCGTCTTCTCGCCTGAGGGATTCACTATCTACGAGGTTCGAGACACCGATGCGTAACCCTATTGCTCCCCGCACAGCGGCCAGGCGATTCAGATGGCCGCTCATTGCCCACGGCGGACGACCATCTAACGTCGCACCTGAAGTAGCGGTTACACCGTCTGAGCCAGAAGGCCCCCGAGGACTTGCCGCCTACCTACCGGTGCGATGGGAGCTTCTCTTCTACCTTGTACTTGTAGCCGTGGCTCTGCTCATGCGGGTATGGGAGCTGGGAGACCGCTCCTTCCACCACGATGAGAGCCTCCACGCCGTCTACAGTTGGTATATCTATGATGGCCAGGGGTACGAGCACAATCCCCTGATGCATGGCCCCTTCCAATTCCATATGAACGCATTGCTCTTCTTTTTGCTGGGCGATACGGACACCATCGCCCGCATCGGCTACGCCCTGTTCGGTACGGCACTGGTTGCTATGCCCTGGTTCCTTCGAACCTGGATGGGACGCACCGGCGCGATGGTTGCTGCAGTGCTTCTCGCCTTCTCGCCAACCATCCTCTACTTCAGCCGATTCGCCCGCAACGACATCATCATGGCTGTGCTGACCCTTGGCATCGTCATCGTCATGTGGAGGTATTTGCGTGAGAAGGAGCCACGGTATATCTACATACTCGCCGGCCTCCTGGCGCTGGCCTTCGCCAGCAAAGAGACTGTGTACCTCCTGGTCATCTCTATGTCGTTGTTCCTGATGTTCCTGTCGTTGGATGATATCAAGGGCGTGTTCCTGGGCAGGCTGCGAATCTCACAGATCGGCCCGCCCGCAGCGTTGCTGCTGGCGTTTGTGACGCTGAGTCTGCCCCACGCCGCCGCAGGCCTCTCCATCTTCCAGGACCCTCTGGGCATCATCCTTTCTAACGAAGACGCGTCGGCGGGCCGCATCGGTATGCCTCTGGGCGCAGGCCGGTTCGTTGCCGTGTTGGCCGTTGCAGCCGCTCTTGCAGTGTCCATTGCTCTTGGGCTGATGTGGAACTGGCGTAGATGGCTGATTTCCGCCGGGATATTCACGGCTATCTGGGTGCTATTGTTCACCAACTTCTTCACCAGCCCTTATGGCGTCGTCACAGGCACCTGGCAGGGGTTAGGCTACTGGGTGGCGCAACAGGACGTGGCCCGTGGCGGTCAGCCCTGGTACTACTACATCGTCATTGGCTGGAACTATGAGTTCCTTCCGATATTAGTGGGCATGATCGGCGCCGCCTGGTATGCCATGAAGGGAGACCTGTTCACCAAGTTCCTGATTTTCTGGATAGGCATGAATATCATCCTGTTCACCATCGCGTCCGAGAAGATGCCTTGGCTGCTGGTACACCTGACGTTGCCAGCGACACTCCTCACGGCCCGCGCCCTGGGTGACCTCATAGAATCCTTGCCGTGGCGGAGGGTCTACCAGTCTGGCGCGTTACTTGGCCTACCTTTGGTTCCCATGTTCCTCGTCTTTGGGTATCGTCTGGTATTCTTCGATCCCGTTGATGTGGATGCTGGCGCCATCCTCAAACTGTGGGGCCTGATACTCCTGGTGTTCGGCACCCTTGGGGTGGTCCTCTATTTGGCCACCCGCGCCGGGTACCGTGAGGGCTTTACTCTGGTGGGCCTGGCACTGGTGGCAGTGATGTTCGTGTTCGGTGCGCGCGCCGGGTGGATAGCATCGTTCCGCAACGCCGATACGCCCACGGAGATGCTGGTCTATACGCAGAGCTCCCCGGACATCGGCCGAATCGCTCGCGACATCGCACGGATCGCAGAGAGCAGCGGGCAGCAGCAGGCGTTGCCGATAAGTGTTGATGGTGATGACGGGTATGCCTGGCCATGGGTCTGGTACTTCCGTGACTACGATGCTGTCGGATACCCCAGCTACAGCGCCGATACACAGCCAGTTAATACCAAGGGCGGCGTTGTGCTGGTGAACGCCAATAACGGTGATGAAGCCGATCAAACGTTGCTCGATGCTGAGTTCACGCAGATTCAGCGGTTCAAGCACCGTTGGTGGTTCCCGGAGAGCTATAGAGGCATCACCGGTAGCGATGTCCTCAACGGAATCACTGATCGTTCTTCGTGGAAGAAGGGCCTTGATTACTGGCTCTACCGTGACTTTGATACACCGCTGGGATCAGTGGATGGATACCTCTACTACTCCAAGGACCTGGCGCCATTCATCGCAGATGACTCCAGCTAAAGCCGTTGCTGGGCATATCCGTACGCCGTATACTAATTTGTGTTGATTTCTATGGGTTCTCAATCAAACGGAGCAGAATCTGACATGGCCTCACAGGCAGGTTCTTTTTGCTAATATCTGGGCGCTTCCTCCTGAGCCTCATCATAAGCGCCCTTTTTATTGGGTTCTTCATCCTTCGCACGGACCTTGGCGATATGGGAGAGGCCCTCTCCTCCGCCAACTATTTCTACGTCATCCCCGGCATCGGCGCGTATTCTATTGCGCTGCTCTTCCGCACGATCCGATGGAAGATCATCCTGAGACCACTGGGAGATTACAAGGTCTCACGACTCTGGCCTGTAGTGACCGTAGGCTATGCCGCAAACAACGTCCTTCCGGTGCGATTGGGCGAAATCGTTCGGGCGTACTATCTCAACATCAGAGAAGGACCAAGCAAAACGTCCGGCCTGGCCACCATCCTTGTAGAGCGCGTATTTGATGGGCTTGCCCTGTTGTTCCTGGTGGCCGTGGTGTCCATATTCCTGCCGGTGACCGGCCTCTTCCAGGACCTTGGGCAACAGGCCCATGTGAACTGGCTATTCCTCACGTTGGGTCTGAGTTTGCCCTTCTTCACCATGACCGCTGGCCTTATTGCTATGGCAATCTGGCCGCAGCTCATCGAAGGGCTCGTGGCTCGATTCCTCGGATTAATGCCAAAGAGGTTTCAACCTGCAGCGACGGCCCTCTCCACCCAGTTCCTTCTGGGCCTCTCTGCTCTGAGGTATCCGAGACGCCTTGGCGCGATCTTTCTCCTGTCAGTCCCCGTCTGGCTTTCGGAAGCGGCCATGTATTTTCTGATCGCTCTGGGTTTTGACCTCCAGGACTACTTTTCCAGCATGAGCTTGCTTGCCGGTGTGCTCATTCTCACCACTGCCACGTCAAATATGGGTACGGCTATCCCCTCCACGGGCGGTGGTGTGGGACCATTCGAGTTCTTCGCCCAGGCAACCCTCGTCTTTTTCGCGGTTGATGTGTCAGTCGCATCCGCCTACGTGCTCGTGCTTCATGCTGCGCTACTGATGCCCATTACCGCCCTCGGCCTGGTATACGTGTGGTTGAGCCATAGCTCCCTGGCTGAGTTGGCCCGGGCCAGTCAGGACAACACGAAGGTGCCGAAGCCTGATAGCGTGGGTTCCGGATGAAGGTCGGAGTGATCGGCGGCGGAGCGGCGGGCCTTGCGGCTGCATTCGAGCTGCTTCGACAGGGCCATGAGGTCGAGGTATTCGAGCGTGCGCCGTTTCTGGGTGGACAAGCATCGACGTTCGACGTTGGTGGCGCTCGACTTGAAAAGGGCTATCACCACCTCTTCACCAGCGACGTCGATATGGCATGGCTCATCAACGAACTGGGGTTGGGTGACAAGCTCGCGTGGATACCGTCCAAGGTGGGCCTTTTCCACAAAGGACGCATCTGGAATTTCTCTACGCCCAAGGATCTGTTGAAATTCAGCGCTATTTCCCTCATTGACCGGTTCCGACTGGGCCTCGTCACGCTCTATCTCAGGCGTCGACGCAACTGGCGTGGCCTTGAAAACGTCACTGCCGCGAAGTGGCTGCCTCGGTGGGTGGGCAAGCGTGGCTATGAAGCTATTTGGGAGCCGCTGTTACGGGGCAAGTTCGGCCAGCACTATAACGAGATCGGCATGACCTGGTTCTGGGGGAAGATCGCGTTGCGTCTGGCATCCCGGGGCAAGAGCCTTGGGGGTGAGCGATTGGGTTATCCCACGGGCAGTTTCGGTGAAGTGTTCGACACCCTGGGTGAACAGATTCGCGAACTAGGCGGCGAAGTGCACACGGGGGCCAACGTTCTCAATGTGGCGATGACGGATGGGAAGGCTACAGGGCTTGAAGTACAACTCGCAGGCGAAGAGCCATCTACTCGACACTTTGACGCCGTGTTGGCCACCACGCCATCGTGGGTGTTCGCGTCGCTGGCACCGGAACTGCCACCGTCGTATCAAGAGCAGCTGACCAGCACAACCTACCTGGCCGCGGTGATGATGGTGCTGGAGCTTGACCGACCACTCACATCGACCTACTGGATGAGCATCGCCGATAGCGAGGTGCCTTTCGTCGCGGCGATTGAACACACCAACTTCATGCCGCCGGAGCACTACGGTGGCAGTCACCTTTTGTATTTAGCTAATTATCTGGACAAAGACAACCCCATGTACCACATGAACCATGATGAACTGCTTGAGCACTACCTCCCGTCACTCAAGCGACTGAACCCTGACTTTGATGCGTCATGGATAAAGTCCAGCCACTACCATCGCGAGGAGGCTGCACAGCCGGTGAACGGCACCGGATACGCGTCACGCATCCCGGCTCACAAAACGCCCATCGAAGGTCTATACCTGGCGAACACCACGCAGATATTCCCGGAGGACCGGGGCACCAACTACAGCGTTCGACTTGGCCGGAAGGCCGTACGGTTACTCCTTGCGGACTACGGCCACAGTGTCACGGGAGAGTTGCCTGAACCCGTCATCAAGGACTCCATAACGTCAGCCATGGAGTGGTAAGCAGCCTCGCTTCCCTCATGTAGCCGCAGCCAGGGTTAGACCTGGTTACCGAGTTCCCGTGCAGCCAGGATGAGGCCGAGATGAGTGAATGCTTGAGGGAAGTTCCCCAACGCGTCTCCTGTAGTTGGGTCTACCATCTCCGAGAACAACCCCAAATCGTTACCGAACGTCAATAATTCCGTAAAAAGCGCTTTGGCCTCGTCCGCCTTTCCCTGTCGAACCAACACCCGGACCAGCCAGAACGAACACAGCGTGAACGCACCTTCATCACCGGTCAGACCGTCATCGGTCTCCGCTGTGAGGTAACGATGAACAAACGCCCCGCTCTGCAACTCCTGCTGTATGCGGGCCACTGTGGCGATGACTCTTGGATCATCGTCGGGTAGAAAACCAACTATGGGTATCAGCAGGTTTGAGGCGTCTACAGCGTCGGTGTCGTAGTGCTGCACAAATGCCTGCTTCTCCTCGTTCCATCCACGCTCCAACACCTGGGCCTTGATGGCATCCGCCGTCGACTCCCATTTGGCGATGTCATCAAGGTGCCCCGTTTCCTGGCCCAACTTGATCGCCCTGTCCAGCGCCACCCAGCACATCACCTTGGAGTGCACAAAATGGAACGGCCCACCGCGAACTTCCCAGATGCCGCTGTCAGGCTCTGTCCAGCGTTCTGCCGCGTGGTTGGCCAATGTTTGGAGCAGGTTCCAATGTTCCTCCGTTACCGAATGGCCTGTCTGCGCCAGGATGTACGCGCTGGAGAGCACCTCACCGTAGATGTCGTGCTGGATTTGATTCGCCGCGCCGTTGCCGATGCGTACTGGTCCCGACTCTCGATAGCCCTTGAGATGCCCTAGCTCCTCCTCCGGGATATCAGGCGTGGCATCGATTCGATACATGATCTGGAATTGCTCCCAATCAGTCTGGCACACGCCACATAACCACTCAAAGAACCAGAGTGCTACGGTGGTCTCTCCCAGGCTGAGCAGTGCGTCGATAGTAAACGATGAGTCCCGAAGCCAGGTGTAGCGGTAATCCCAGTTCCGTACGCCGCCGATCTCCTCCGGCAAGGATGTGGTGGGTGCGGCAACGATCCCTCCCGTTGGGAAATATGTCATTGCTAGTAAGGCTAGCGCAGAACGGACCACGGGGTCATGCCACTCGTCCACACACTCGATATCGTATGCGAAGGCCTGGCCGAAGAACGCGGTGCTCATCACCATTTCGCTTGTGTCTTCCGCCGGGGTCTTGGGGTTGTCGTTATCGCTGTAGCCAAGGACGTACGCGACTTCATCGCCCTCCGCCATTTCCAGCGTGCCTGTCGCAGCTTGGCCTGAGATGTCCAACGAAACCGGCGTCGTCAACTCCCATCGCTTGTCGCCCCTCTGCACCACTACACGTTCATCTTCCAGCGTGAGGTTAACGGGCGCTCTTCCGTAATCAGGCATCGGCTGGTACGTCACATCCATGGTGACCTTGCCGCTGGCGCAATGCACCATGCGGATGATCTGATGGCGCACGGTCAAGCCCGATGGGTCGGTTGCGCTTTCAAACAGCGGCATGCAGTCCGTGACGATAGCGACTCCGTCAGCCGTCTCGAACCGAGTCTCCAGCACGTTGGTGTCGCTGATATAACGATGGCTGGATGTCCACTCGCCCTGAGGTGTAATGGCGAAGTGCCCGCCCTTCTCATCGTCCAGAATGCCGGCGAAGATACTGGGTGAATCGAACCGAGGGACACAGCACCAGTCGATGGAACCATTCTTGCCAACAAGAGCCGCACCATGGCAGTTGCCGATGAGCCCGTAATCGCTAATTGGAATGAAGGTCATAGAATGCACGCCCCCCGCAAAGTCTGATTGCGTTTAAAAGGTTTATATTCAGGGTTTAATCCTAGATGAGTGACCGTCCTGCAAAGCGTTCACGCCATTGCGGCAACGCCTCCGGGTTGTAGATATGCTCTGGCTCTTCACCACGAAGCGCATGAAGTATATCGGCGGTACCCCACTTGATGCCCGGCGTAAGCCCTGCACCGAAGTTGTGCGACGACATATGTGGCGATAGCAGGACGTTGTCGCCCAAATCCCGCAGTGGGCTGTCCATTGGCAGTGGTTCTGTCTCAAACACGTCCAACGCTGCACCGCCGATAACCCCGTCCTGCAGGGCCTTTACCAGAGCAGGTTCATCGACTGCCGGGCCGCGCGATGTATTGATGAAGATAGCGTTGGGCTTCATAAGACCAAACCCACGCGCGCCGATCATATGATGCGTCTCTTTCGTCAGGACGACGTGAAGGCTGACCACGTCCGACTGCTTCAGCAGGTCGTCGAGCCCGAGTCGCTCTACACCCAATTCACGGAATCGCTCTTCGGCAACGTATGGGTCGTAGGCCACGATGCGCATACCCCATGGCGCCATCAACTTGGACACCCTACCTCCGATTCGCCCCAGACCAATGAGGCCGATAACGATGCCTTCGTAGCCGTCCTCCTCGCGCGTGCCGACGTGCGTCCCAGTGAGCGATAGATCGCGCCACGCTCCGCCCGTTTTCATGTGCCGGTCACGCTGCCGGGTGTTCTTCAGCAGAGTCAACATTTTGGTCACCATGGTCTCCGCAACGCCGCCCCAGTTTGCTTCTGTAGGCGCGTGGGTCACCAGGATGCCCAACGCTGTGGCTGCGTCGACGTCGACCTCATCGACACCGACGGTGTACTTCGCGATGATCCGCAACCCCTCCGATGCTTGTAGTACATCCTTTGAGATGTACGCCCCCTTGATGGAGGTGCCAGCCAATGCATCGGCGCCGGACGCCATCTCAGCCAACTTCTCTGTGGTATCGCCGGTGGGGTCGCTCCAATTCGCGCTGCCCAAGACGAGAGAACAGCCTGCGTCTTCAAGCTCCTTGAGGCTCTCCGTATCCGCCGGGGCAAAGATAAACACCTTTGGATTCGGCATGCTGCCTCCCATGATTAAGGGATATCGTGCATGATGCGCTAGCCGGTCGTCTCCGCGCAAGCCAAAGGCCTATAGAATGTGCGCGATGAATGTTCAAATCTGCATCGAATAAAGGTGCAGGACAAGTCACGTAGTGATAGAATTCACGCATCTGGTGCAGAATTTCACAGAGGGTGCCAGGGAAGATATGCGAGAAGACGTGGTAGAAGCAGCTGATCCCCTGCGAGCGCGAGTGGTGAGTGCTATTACGGCACAGCCTCAGCGCACCGTCACTGTACTCTCCTCCCTCCTCGCCATTGAGGAGGAGCTTGGCTACATCCCTCCTCAGGCCATTGAAGAAGTAGCTACTCGTGAGGCTGTAACCGTCAACGATGTTTGGGCTGTCGCGTCCTTCTACACCAACTTCCGGTTCACACCACCCAACAAGCACATCGTCGAAGTGTGCTGGGGCCCAACGTGCCATCTACTTGGCGCTCAGAGCCTGCTCGAGCGAGTGCAGAACGCCTTGGGCTTGACTGATGAGGGCGATACCCCCGATGGCAACGTGACCTTGAAATACAATACCTGTTTGGGCGCGTGCGGGCAGGCCCCCGTGATAGCCACAGACCATCATCTGCATGGCAGAGCCACGAGTGAGTCGATCGACCGATTACTAACGAGGATCAAAGACAAAGCATAGACCGAACCCCTGGGGAGACGCCTTGGCAGAGTCCTTCGAGACAATCCAAGCAACGGCGCAGGCACGGGAAGACACGCTGAATGGCGGGCTTCGCATCCGTGTTGGTGTCGCTCTGTGCGGCGAGGCTGCAGGGGCGTTCGAGGTGCTTGAAGCCCTCAAATCTGGGGTTGCCAGTCGAGGACTTGCTGCATCGGTGCAGGAAGTCGGTTGCATCGGCCTCTGCTACGCCGAGCCGCTTGTCGATGTGCAGCTACCCAACGGTACTCGGGTCTTCTACAAGAACGTGACGCCTGAAGACCTGCCGGGCATCCTCGATGCTGCTGCTTCCGGCACGCACAACCTCTCAGACAACATATTGGGAACTCTTGGCGATGCTGGTGTTCCCGGTTTGGCAAAGATCGAAGATACGCCTCAGTGGAAGTACCAGGTGCGTATCGCCACTCGCAATGCAGGCACGGTAGACCCTGGTGAGATTCAGGAGTACATCGCCGCAGGGGGCTATACGGGCCTCACAAAGGCGCTCACCTCCATGACGCAGGAAGAGTTGATCGAAGAGGTCAAGACCTCCGGGCTGAGAGGCCGCGGCGGTGCAGCCTTCCCCACAGGAGTGAAGTGGGGCTTCCTGCAGGGCTCCAACCGACCGAACAAGTACGTCCTGGTGAACTGCGAAGAGGGCGACCCCGGAGCGTACAACGACAAAGGCCTGGTAGAGAGTGACCCCCATACCGTTGTCGAGGGCACGATCATCGCGGGGTACGCTACTGGGGCCAACTACGGCTATATCTTCCTACGGCACGGCCATATTGGCCCTACCCACAGGGCACAGGACGCTATAAAGCAGGCATACGAGCTGGGCCTTCTTGGCCAAAACATCCTCGGCACCGACTTCTCCTTTGATATGGAAGTCGCCTTCACAGGTGACTCCTACGTTGCAGGTGAAGAAACGGCGCTGATGGAGGCCATTGAAGGTAAGCGCTCCATGCCTCGTGCTCGACCACCGTTCCCTGCCCAGTCTGGCGTGTGGGGGAACCCCAGCAACATCAATAACGTGAAGACTGTGGCCTATGCCCCAGAAATCGTGCGACGTGGCGGTGAGTGGTTCGCCGAGATCGGCTACGAGCGCAGTAAGGGGACCGCGATACTCTGCCTCACCGGCGACGTGAAGTTCCCCGGTATGTATGAGGTGCCCTTCGGCTTGACGTTGGGCCAGGTGGTGAACGAGATCGCAGGCGGCACCGCCAGCGGTAGAGACGTGAAGCTCTTGCAAACCGGTGGCCCTCTGGGCGGTGTCCTAGGCGCAGATAGCCTGGAGATCAAGCTCGACTACGAGGGCATGTCGGCAGCGGGAGCGATCCTCGGGTCAGGTGGAATCATCGTCGGCGCTGACGACATCTGCGCGGTTGACCTCGCCCGGACGTTGGTAGCCTTCTGTCAGTTTGAATCGTGCGGCAAGTGCTTCCCCTGTCGGTTGGGCATGACTCACCTGGTTGAGATGCTGGAACGCATCGCAGCCAACAATGGTCGACCTGAAGACCTTGACCTTATGCAATCCACGGGCAAGACGATGGCGGCAGGCTCTTTGTGCGGCCACGGCCAGCTTGGCTTCAACCCCATCAGTTCAGCATTGAAGTTCTTTGAAGAAGACTTCCGCGTCCACCTGGAAGAGGGCAGTTGCCCCACCGGGAGTTGCGACGGAGCCTTCCATCGACCTACACGCACCAGACCGCTGGCCACTGCAGAGTGGTACGCCAAAGAGGAGTATGTAGCACCATGACGGAGCCGCTAAAACTCTCCATAGACGGCGTTGAGATCACTGCACAGCCGGGTCAGACCGTGCTGCAGGCTGCAATCGATAACAATATCTACATCCCGTACCTCTGCTACTGGCCTGGCTTAAAGCCCTACGGCTCGTGTCGGATGTGCGTCGTGGAAGTAGAAGGAGGGCGAGGCACACCTGCATCGTGCACGCTGCCTGTCACCGACGGCATGGTGGTCACAACGGCATCGACTGGCGTCAGCGACCTCCGACATGGCATCCTCGAGTTGCTGTTGTCGGAGCACCCTCACGGTTGCTTGACCTGCCATCGCATCGAGTTATGCGGCCCCCAGGACATCTGCCTGCGACACGTCAGCGTTGTGGATCGGTGCGTTGTGTGCCCCAAGAATGAACGGTGCGAGCTGAAGGACACTGTCCGATTTGTCGGCGTGAACATGGAATCACCGCTGACCTACAACTACCGCAACCTGCAGGTAGAAACGGGCGACCCGTTCTACGACCGCGACTACAACCTTTGCATTGTCTGCGCCCGCTGCGTTCGCGTGTGCGAGGAGATCCGTGGCGACGATGCCGTGGTTATGATCGAACGCTCCGGGACCGTCCTGGTAGGCACCTCCTTCGGGACGTCGCTGTTGGAGTCAGGATGCGAGTTCTGCGGCGCATGCATCGATGTCTGCCCGGTGGGCGCGTTGGTGGAGCGCGACCATAAATGGGACAAGGCGGTGAAGACCGTCAAGACCACCTGCCCCCACTGCTCAGTCGGTTGTCAGGTCAACCTGGAAGTCGACTCACGAGGAAGCGTCATCCGTTCTATAGGCAATTGGGACTCTCCGGTCAGCGTTGGCCAGCTCTGCTACATGGGCAAGTTCGGCAACGAGTTCGTGAACAAGCCGGATCGCATTAAAATGCCTATGATCAAGAAGCACGGCGAACTGGTAGAGACCTCCTGGGAAGAAGCCCTGGGCATCATCGCTTCCCGCCTCCCCGACTACAAAGGAGATGCCTTCTCACTGCTGGTTTCACCTCGCTCGACCAACGAGCAGGCGTACCTGGCAGGAAAATTCGCACGAAGTGTCATGGGCACCAACAACGTAGACCTCTCTATCGACCATCGCCTTGAGTTGGTCGAGCCCCTGGGCCGACGGCTTGGCAACATGGCTGCAACCGGTACCGTGACCGAACTTGAAGACTCAGCGTGCGTCCTGATTGTGAACAGCAACACCACGGAAGAGCACAACGTCGCCGCAATACCCATCAAGAAGGGACATAAAAAGGGCAACAAGCTCATCGTCATCGATACCCGAGAGGTTGAGCTTACACGCTACGCAGACCTCTGGTTGCGTCCCTTCCCCGGCACGGAAAACGCCTTGATCGGCGGGATGCTCAAGGTCATCATTGATGAGGGCTTGCAGGACGCTGAGTTCCTGGCCACTACCTCCGAAAATTTTAATGCCCTGACTGCATCGCTGGCTTCGTACGACCTGGATGGAGTCGCCGAGACCACTGGTGTCCCTGCCGACAAGATCGCTGCAGCGGCCCGATACTTCGCAGGCGGAAGCTCAGCGGCTATCGTGTACGCGCTCGACAATATCGAAGCCGAAGCGCGAACGCCGTTGACCGAATCGCTCATCGATCTTGCGTTGGTCACCGGCAACGTAGGCAAGCCAAGCGCTGGCTTATTCCCGCTGCGACCCGGTGCAAACAGCCAGGGCGCGCTGGATGTCGGCTGCAATCCAGCCTACTTGCCCGGTCAAGTCGCTGTGGATGGCACCCCGGGCCTCACTGCCCCAGCGGCGCTTGAGGGAATGGTCGCTGGTACCGTGAAAGCCGCGATGGTTATCGGTGACAGCCCGCTTTTCACCGCCGAGGCGATACACGCCCTCTCACACACTGAATTCCTCGTCGTCCAAGACCTGTTCTTGAACGACCTGGCTCAATCCGCTGACGTTGTACTGCCCATGACCTCCTTCGCAGAGGACGACGGCACAGTGACCAACCTCGACCGCTGGGTACAGTTGCGCCGACAGGCCATCGAGGCTCCTGGCGAGGCACGACCCAGCACGTACATCTTTGTAGAGCTTGCGGGAAGCATGGGTGTGTCCGACTTCGGTGGTGATGACCCCACGGCAATACTCGCAGAGATCGCCGAAGTGGTTCCTGCGTACGCTGCCATCAACCAGGAATCGCTGGAAGCAGGCAGTGTCCAACTACCATCGCCTGACATCGCGAAAATAGCTCTCACAGCGTTGCCTGAGAGATCAGCGCGAGGGGTTGCAGAGGACGAGTTCCCATTCCTGTTTGCACCGGGGCGGGTACTGGCGATGCCCGGCGAAGAGATCGAGATCATTCGGAGCAATGGCAAGAATGCCATTCGCCGTGAAGATGCGTTAGAAATACACCCAGAGGATGCAGCTACCCTGGGTGTTGCACCAGGGGAGGTAATAGAAGTAGCAACCCTCACACACCGCATCCGCGGTATGGCCAGAACAACAGGTACGTTGAGAGGTGTCATCTCAGCTACTGTGCTCTTTGGAGAGCTGGCCACAGCTCTGGATACAAGCGGTGATTGTGACCCAATGTTGAGAGTGCCCGGGCTGCATATAATGCCTGTCCGGGTTGAGAAAGTTCTAAGTTAATAGAAGGAGTGTCCAACCAACGTGCAGCAGCCATCCCCTACGTCTATAGACCGTACCGCAAAACTCCCCAGAGCCCGCGTGGCCAAGCGTGAACAATGTGCAGATGATCTCTTCAAGCTGTGGCTTGAGCCGGAGACACGGTTTCCAACGTTCAAACCCGGCCAGTATTGCACCATCGGCGTCAAAGGCATCGAGCGTGCTTACTCGATTGTTTCAGCCCCCCACGAGGATTGGCTGGAACTCTTCGTCGAATTGGTGCCAGAAGGCGAGTTGACCCCACTGCTGTGGAAGCTCGCAGTCGACGACACCGTCTCCATCCGACCTCGAGCCAAAGGTGTCTTTGTAATGTCACCCAAGTTCCAAAGCCATTTCATGGTCTCCACCGTCACCGGCGTCGTTCCCTTCGTCGGTATCCTGCGAGACTACTTCCATAAAGGCGAGACCGGCCACAAGTTCTATGTCATCGAGGGCGCCAGCTACCCCGGTGAGTTCGGCTACGACGATGAGCTTGCGAAGATGGCCGCGGAACATCCGGACACAGTGAAGTTCGTTGTCACCGTGAGCAGGCCTACGGAAGAGAAGAGCAAGGATTGGATCGGCGAGACGGGTAGAGCCAATGTTGTTGTGGGCAAGTACTTGGACCAGTTCAACGTTGACCCTGCAACCACCCTCATCTATGCCTGCGGTCATCCCGGCATGATCGAGGATGTTAGGGTAGAGGCCGCCGATAAGGGATTCGCTTTCATTGAAGAGAAGTTCTGGGTCTAGCCCGAAATTGTTGTAAACCATGAGCATTGAGGTCATCGTTGCCGCCAAAGAGCAGTACGAAGACCTGGTGGTGATGGTTGCAGCATTTCGCGATGTGTTGAAGCGGACGACCCCAGTCGAGGCCGACATTCGCGAGAGTCTGGCGATGTTGCTTGAGCAGGAGAACAGAGAGTTCTTCGTCGCGCGTAACGAAGCAGGTCACAGCCTAGGCTACATCGAACAGCGATACGAGTACTCGATGTGGCTATCCGGGAACGAAGCACGTTTGGAGAACCTCTTTGTTTGGTCGGAGTACTGCAGGACTGGGGTAGCGTCGGCGCTCATCGAGTACGCCATCGAAAGGGCCGCCTCCAGAGAGTGTCGCGGCATAACCCTTGAGACGAATGAGATGAACACGGATTCGGTGGGACTGTACGGGAAGTACGATTTTTCCAATGAGACATCCCGATACAAAGGTGGCAAGCACCTGTGGTTCACCAGGGGTATTTAGGTCCACCGGATTGGCATCGCACTGGCTTGCCCGCCATGTCTGCGTCGTGTAAGATAGACAGGTTGTAACCAAATCCACTCATAGCTAGAGGAACCATCATGGACGCCCACCACCTTATCACAGTAAAAAAGAACCGGAACATCCCGGAATTCCGGCCAGGCGACACTGTTCAGGTGAACTATCGCATCACTGAAGGCGAACGGTCACGCATCCAGCCTTTCATCGGCGTGGTGATACGTCGCACGGGCGGCACAAGCCCTGCTGCGTGCTTCACCGTTCGACACATCGCCAAAGGCTTCGGCGTTGAGCGGACCTTCCCTATCTACTCCCCCCAGGTTGATTCCGTAGAGATCCAGCGGTACGGCAAAGTCCGCCGTGCCAAGCTCTTCTACCTGCGTGAGCGTTCAGGTCGAGCTGCCCGTGTCAAGGAACTCACCAACGTTCCTGAATGGCGAAAGGCCGGCGTGAATCTTCCGCCAGAGGAAGAAGTGGCGGAGTTGCAAGAAACACTTGAGGCCGAGGCTGTTGAAGAAGCTGTTGTCGAGGAAGCCGTAGTGGACGCGGTAGAGACAGAGGTCGAAGCAACCACAGAAGAGGCGACCACAGACGAAGCTCCGCCAGAAGAAGCAGTTGCTGAAACCGCCACCGAAGAGCCAGTAGCCGAAGAAGCTGCAGCAGAGCCTGAAGAGGCCGCTACAGAAGAAGCTCCCGTTGACGAAGCCCCAGCGGAAGAAGCCACCACCGAGGAACCTGCAGCCGAAGAAGCCGCTGAGGAAAAACCGGCAATTGAGCAGCCTGAGGCTTCTGAAGAAAAGCCGAAAGAAGAGCCCAAGGCTTAATCCCAAACCAGGTTTCCTATACTGGGGTAAGGTGACGTGCTATGGCTGCTCAAGCCGAGCGGCTGTCAGATGCTAAGCCCCTATATGCGGAAATCGCTGTTGACGCTCAGGTAGGCCCTGACCGTACGTTCACCTACTTTATTCCTTCTAACGCTACTCTCCTACCTGGCCATGCTGTGTGGGTTCCCCTCCTCTCACGTCAGGTTGCTGGCGTTGTCTTTGCCCTCTTGGACACCACGGACATTGAAGGTATCCGCCCTGTGGCCGGGCTCCAGGACCCCAACCCCGTTCTCGCTCAACATCAGCTTGAGCTGGCTCGATGGCTGAGCCTTGAGACCCAGTGCAGCCTCTACGAAGCGGCGTTGCTGATGCTTCCGTTCGACTACCGACGTCGCCTATCGTCATACGTTGGCCTACCTACCGAACGACCCAAGGTTGTGGAAGCGCGAGCTGAAATGACCGAACAGGAAAAACGCATCCTGGATGTTCTCGAACAGCGAGGCACTACGGAACAGGAACGATTGCTGCGGTCGGTAAAGGGCCCCGCGGCGGGAGCGTTGAAACGGCTTGTTCGCGATGGCCTTGTCTGGCAGGAGTGGCAGTGGGGTCGACCGCGCGCCCGCCCGCTGTATGCTGAGCAGCTTTACCTGAATGTGGCTGACGCTGGTGCGGCAGAGGAAGAACTGAAGAACGCTCCCAGACAGCGGGCGCTGCTCGCTCATCTCATCACTGAAGGTGTCGTCGATGCTGCCCTGGCTCGCAAGGAGTTTGGCGCGTCTGCCGTTACTGGCCTGCGCAAGCGCGGACTCCTCACGATCGAACAGGAACGCCGGGTCCGAGACCCCCTGGCTGGGCAGGAATTCGAGCAGGAATCTCCGCTCACGTTGACGGCCAGCCAGGCGACGTCTGCCTCCGCTATAGAGGCTGACCTTGCCGGGCCGAATTCCAAGACGTTTCTCCTGCAGGGGCCAACGGGCAGCGGCAAGACAGAGGTGTACCTCCAGGCCCTTGCTGCTTGCATCGCCGGAGGGAAGCGCGGGATCATGCTCGCCCCGGAGATTTCTCTAACACCGCAGCTCATTGCACGGTTGGAAGGCCGCTTTCCTGGTCGAGTTGGACTCCTCCACAGCGGCCTGACCCCCGGCCAGCAATACGATACGTGGTGGCGTATTCGACAGGGCGATTACGACGTAGTGCTCGGCTCTCGCAGCGCGATCTTCGTGCCTCAGCCGGACGTGGGGCTCATCATCCTCGACGAAGAGCATGAATGGACCTACAAGCAGGCTGACGCCATACCCCGCTATCACGCTCGTGCAGTGGCCCGAAAACTTGGCGAACTCATCGGTGCAACGGTGGTAATGGGCAGCGCAACGCCGGACGTCGGCAGCTACTATAGCGCGCTGCGACATGACTACCAGCTACTGACGCTGCCTGACCGTGTCCGGCCCGGCCCGGACATGCGCCCTCTTGTCACCGACCTTGCGGAAGTGGAAGTGGTGGACATGCGGGAGGAGCTGAAGGCCGGTGTGCGCAGCATCTTCAGTCGAGCATTGAGTGATGCCTTGGAGGATACGCTGCGACACGGCCAGCAGGCGATCCTCTTCCTCAACCGTCGGGGTTCTGCTGGGACGGTGCAGTGTCGCGATTGCGGTCATGTCCTTCGGTGCCGACGATGCGAGACACCCCTCACCTACCACGCTGAAGGTGACAGGCTGATATGCCATCAGTGCGGTAGAAAGCACCGCACGGTGGCCAACTGCCCCCGGTGTCGCAGCGGGCGCATCCGCTTCCTTGGTCTTGGCACTCAGCGTGTGGTTCAGGATGTTGAACGCACATTTGGAGTACAAGCGCTACGGTGGGACCGCGACGCCGCTCGAGGCCGTGACGCCCACGACGAGATTCTTGGGCGTTTCACCAGGGGAGAGGCGCAGGTGCTGGTGGGAACCCAGATGGTCGCTCAAGGGCTCCATCTGCCCAACGTGACCCTGGTTGGCGTTGTGTTGGCCGACCTTGGCCTCCATCTGCCGGACTTCCGAGCGGGCGAGCGAGCGTTTCAGCTACTGTGCCAGGTTGCTGGGCGCGCAGGTCGCGGTGCAGACCCCGGTCGAGTGGTTGTGCAGACGTACACACCGGAGCATTACGCCATCCAGGCCGGCGCGCGACAGGACTACGAGGCGTTCTACGATGTCGAGATTCAGCTACGACGAGAGCATCACAACCCACCGTTCACACGCATTGTGCGATTCCTCTTCCAGCACACCAACCCTGGGTACGCTGAGCGCGAGGCCCATCGCTGGGGTATTACCTTGAGTGAGAATTTACAGAGCCAGGGGCTTACCGAAGTCGAAGTGGTCGGGCCTGCCCCAGCGTTCCCCGCTCGGGTTCGCGGTCGCTATCGCTGGCAGGTGCTCCTTCGCGTACCACCGACGCCTGCCGTAGAGATGCCTGCGCTGCTGGCGTCCCTTGCGGTTCCACCAACCTGGACGGTAGACGTGGACCCAGTGACGCTAGTGTAGGGACAACCCTGCCTCTTTGCCCTGCGCGCACCCTCTGCTATCCTACGGACACACTTTGATATAGGACACCTATGTACGTCATTGGCACCGCAGGCCACGTCGATCACGGCAAGTCCACGCTGGTCAAAGCCCTCACCGGCATAGACCCGGACCGACTCCAGGAGGAGAAGGATCGGGAGATGACCATTGAACTTGGCTTTGCGTGGCTCACCCTCCCAAGCGGGCGCGAGATCAGCGTCGTCGATGTTCCTGGCCACGAACGGTTTATCAAGAACATGCTGGCTGGCGTCGGCGCCATAGATCTGGCCATGCTCATTGTCGCGGCGGACGAGTCCGTCATGCCCCAAACGCGGGAGCACTTAGCCATTCTGGATCTCCTGCAGGTCAAGCGAGGCCTGGTGGTACTGACCAAGGCCGACACCGTTGACCAAGACTGGATAGAGCTTGTGAAGCTTGAGGTGGAGGATGTGTTGAAGGGCACCAGCCTCGAGGGCGCTCCAATGGCACAGGTCTCGGCGATCACCGGTCAGGGCATGCCGGAGCTTCTTTCGCAGCTCGACTCGATGTTGGAAGAGACGACCCGACGCGAAGACCTTGGCCGCCCGCGCCTCTCTATCGACCGCAGTTTCGTCATGACGGGCTTCGGCACCGTGGTGACCGGTACCCTCCTCGACGGCTCGCTAGCGGTGGGCCAGGAGGTCGAACTGGTGCCATCAGGCCTGAAACGTCGCATACGTGGGCTACAGAGCCACCAGCAGAAGGTGGAGAGCATCGGCCCAGGCAACCGTGTGGCCGTGAACCTTGCGAACACCACCCAGGACGAGGCTGAGCGCGGTGAGGTCCTCACCATGCCGGGCTGGCTGCGGCCTACTCGCATAGTGGATGTGCGCATCCGCATGATTCCCAGCGCGCCGCAACCCATCAAACACAACCTTGGCGTCACCTTCTACACCGGCACCAGCGAGAGCTTTGCCCGGGTTCGGTTGTTGGACGTGGCTGAGCTCCAACCAGGTCAGGAGGGCTGGGCTCAAATACACCTTGCCGACCCGCTGGCGATAGTGAAGGGCGACTACTTCGTTCTACGTTCCTCTCAGTGGACACTGGGTGGCGGGCAGGTTGTAGACCCCGACCCATCACGGCACCGTCGCTACCAACAGGGAGTGTTCGAGAAGCTTGAGGTCATGGCAGAGGGTTCACCGGAAGACCTAGTGTTGAAAGCCCTTGAGACGGCGGAACCCGCTGGGCTCACAGCCCTGACCAGAGCTGCCAATCTAGCGGCTGATCGGACCGTAGAACTGGTGGCGTCGTTGGTGGAGTCTGGCGATGTGGTTGTGCTTGGAGGCGAAGTGACTGACGCCAACGCAGCGTTCATGACCACAGTAGGATGGGCGCGAACCCGTAGTCGGGTGGATACAGACATCCAGGCATACCACACAGCGAATCCTCTGCGTACCGGTATCCCGAAAGAGGAGTTGCGAAGCCGCCTCAAACTCCCACTGGCTATATTCACGAACATGCTGGCACTGCTGGTAGATCAGGGTGTCATAACCGATGCCGGCTCAGCCGTGCGGTCTCCCGACCATGAAGTGACGCTTTCGCCGGAGCAGGAGAAGTCGGTATCTGGCTATGTTGCCGCCCTCGAACGCGAACCGTATTCACCGCCCACGGACAACGCTATTGACCCCGGGCTGTTGGCGGTAATGACCGAGCGTGGCAGTGTCGTGCGTATCAACGACTCGCTGGTCTTCGCGACGTCTGCGTACACCGAGATGCTTGGGCGTATCGTTGAACACCTGAAGGCGCATGGTTACATCACTGTGGCTGACGTCCGTGATGCGTTTGGAACTTCCCGGAAGTACGCGCTGCCTCTGCTGGAGTACCTGGATCAGCAGAAGGTCACTCGGCGCAACGGTGACGAGCGAGTGCTCCTGCGCGCCCCCGGTTCTGACGCATAACCAGTGATTGCAAATCAGCCTCCCACCCGCATTTATGGCGTCGATTTCAGTGGTGCGGTTGACGCAGGTAAGCACATCTGGATCGCAGAGGCCGATGTCACAAACAGTGGCTTAGCCATCACCGATTGTCGCTCAGCATCTAATTTCCTTGGTGTTTCCCCTACGCGTGACGTCACATTTCCTGCATTGGTCGAGTTTATTTCAAGCAAACGCGATGCAGCGTTCGGCTTCGATTTTCCCTTCGGGCTGCCTGCATCGATGGTCGACGAGGACTCTTGGACGGCGTTCGTTTCCGCCTTCCCGTCACGCTACCCGTCCCTCGCAAACTTCGATGCTGATTGCCACGCGGCCTCTGGTGGCAAGGAGTGGAAGCGCCTCTGTGATGTTGAGACCAAAGCGCCTTTCTCACCGTATAACCGACGTGTCATCTTCCAGACCTACTACGGCATTCGTGACCTGCTGCTACCGCTGGTTGTGAACGGTAAAGCCACCGTCCCGCCGATCCACCAGGTTCAAGGCAATGTTCCCTGGCTGCTCGAAGTGTGCCCGGCTGGTGCGCTCAAAGCTGCTGGCCTGTACAAACCGCCATACAAAGGCCGTTCAGCATCACACTTCGATGCGCGAAGTCACATCCTGAAATCGCTGGAAAATGACGGTTCTATACAGGCCGTTCCACCGGGGCTGCGTGATACCATCCTGTCCAACGCAGGCGGCGACGCTCTGGACAGCGTTGTGGCGGCGGCGGT
>CAJWXP010000025.1 GCA_913049785.1 uncultured Dehalococcoidia bacterium
GCCATCGCTGCTGAACACCTGCACCCGGTGATTACCTCTATCGGTCACGTACACCCGTTCGAGCCCGTCCACTGCTATCCCCGAGGGGTCCTGGAACTGGCCATCCTCCCGGCCCCGGGAGCCCCACTTAAACAGGAAGGTGCCATCACCGGTGAACACCTGCACCCGGTGATTCCTCGTGTCGGCCACGTACACCCGCCCGAGCCCGTCCACAGCTATTCCAACAGGGACATCGAACTGGCCATCGCCAGTGCCCTTAGAGCCCCACTTGAACAGGAAGGCGCCATCGCCGCTGAACACCTGCACCCGGTCAACACCTCCATCGGCCACGTACACCCGCCCGAGCCCGTCCACAGCTATTCCAACAGGGAACTCGAACTGGCCATCACCGCCGCCCTTGGAGCCCCACTTGCGTAGGAAAGTGCCATCGCCGCTGAACACCTGCACGCGTTGATTCCTCGTATCGGCCACGTACACCTGCCCGGACCCGTCCACTGCCACTCCCCTGGAGCCGTTCAACTGGCCATCGCCGGTGAGCTGTGAGCCCCACTGGGTGATGAAATCAAGCTGAACAGTATCGTGAGCCGTGGGTGTTGGTGTGGCCGTGGGAAGTAGCGTAGGCGTCGGAATCGGCGTGGGATTTGGCGCCATGGCCGGAGCCGCCGCGACGGTGACTGTGGGGAGCGGCGCCGGCACCGGGACTGGTGGGTCAGTCGGCGAAGGTGGTGGAGTCGTGGCTACTACTGGCTGGTCAACTGAACGCGGTGGATCCGGCGTCGGGACTGGTACAGGCGTAGGCGCGACCGTTGTTGTCGGATCTGGAGTAGGGCGCGGTGAAGGCTCAGAGGAACACGCCACTCCCAAGGAGAGGACGAACGCTAGTAGGAGTATCGGTAAAAGTTTCATGGACACTTCACTCCGGACAGATTCACACTCTGTTCTATTTTGGTAATACTATCGCTCATAAAGTTTTGCATCTTCAGTGAAGCTATCGACATCTGAAAGCTTCTTGCCAGGGAACACCTCAACCTTCAGCAATCTCGGTTCGATTAATTGAACTAGTGCTACTCCTCCTTCTTTTGAAGGAGCATCCAAAGCAAACAGTTTTACATCAGTTCCAATCGTGCCAATCCCTTTTTTACAACCTATTACCACCTCCCTTTCTGTTAATTGTTGTTCCGGACAATATTTATAATTTGACAATTCATATTTAACTAGACCATTATCGACACCCATATCGCTCGGGCTGGGTTCAGCGTTTACGATCTTGAAATGATCAGCACCCGAGCTGGTCGTTGCAGTTGGCCAATTTCCTATAGAAAACATCCAAGCAGTTGGATCTATATGGTTCGGTACAATTGAAAGATGACCATCCCAATATTTTTGTAGATCCTTTCCTGCAAACCAATTAGTGTCAATTTCAAACCAATTCCCAGACAACTTACCATCTATGTCATAATCGATTTTTCCTGCGTATGGTTCTACTTTACGTAAATTCTTTTGAAGCAAACGACTTCTGACCTCATCATTAAAATAAGGGAATGGGTCAACGGTATGTATTTTCCAAGGTTCTCTACTATAGTGTTCTGGAAAAACAAATCCTTCTAATACTATTTCGTAATCATAAACTCCAAAATCTAAAGTTTGTCCTCCAATTCTTCCTATGAGTTGGCCTGACTTGATTGGAATACCATTCCAACCTAAATTTTTCTCACCTTCTGTTTTTTCCCATTCAGTTAATATGTCAGGCGAGAGACTTGTTAAAAGGTCGAAGTAACTGTGAAATGAACATGTGTGTGCAATGTCTATGCGCCATTCTCTTAATTTTGCTTTTCCCGAATCAACACTACGATCGCGTGGGCTCATACGCCAAATCACCCCATCGGCAATTGCACGGACCTCATATACATCTCGTCCTAATGAACGATCCATCGGGTTAAAATACATATGATCAATTGGTGTTACATGTGCGCCAGAAAGATGTCCATAAGGCCTGATAGATATGAAATCATCGTAATCCATCGGGGATTGATCAAACATAACCGTGCCCGTGCCAGAACAACCAAAAAATAATTGATATTTATCTGGCACTTTTTCTTTACTACCTGCGGAATCTGTTGAAACATTGGCAGGTACTGGCGTTGCTGTGGCTTGAGGCATCTGAATGACCAACGGTGGAGGTTCAGGTTCAGGGGTAGGAACCGATGTGGCGGTCGGTCGGGGTAACGCAGTAGGAGCAGGCGGCGCTGGAGGGTTCATGGCCATGGCCGTTGCCACTGCCGCGGTTACAGTAGCGGCAACGTCTGGAGTGGGTGCGGCTGTAGCCTGAATCACCGGTGAGGAGGCAGCGAGAACAGTTGGTGTGACAGGTTTAGCGTCCCCTCCGCACGCTCCAAGCATCGCTAACAGGAATAGGGAAGTCACAACTTTCATACAGAGAATGATATACCTACGGTCAAACAGAAGCTTGCCAGAAACCTTGGCTGACGCTATTCTAGATGTACACAAATGCATAGGCGTATCGAGCGGTAGGAGAGGCCCTCAGGCCACTGACCCTACCCGGCAACCTTCACCTCTGAAGGTGCCACTGAGGAACGACGCGGCCCTTAGGGGCAAAGGGGTACGGCGAACCCTCCGTACTTCGGAGGGTTTTTTTATTGCCCTCCATCCGCATCGGTACGCAGAAAGAGAGAGGCACAATGATAAAAGACTCGACGGAATTTTTGGAGAAGATCTTGGAAGGACTTTCACAAGCGGGAAGAAAAGCGTATCACATAGCGGATCCGACGGAGACGACGGACTCATCGGATACAACCAACTTCGTCGTGCAGTTTATACCGAGGAAACCAAGGCCTAAAAAGGAGGTAACAGAATGACCATAATGCACGAGATAAACACATGCGATGGGGCACTGGTGGAGATGACTGTTGGGGACATCACCATCTATTCCTACAATCGGGAGCAGTGGTACACCGACCTGATCGAGGTGCTGAGGGAGGCCCGGCGGTATTGGGAGTTGAAGCTGATCGCCAACCCGGAACCGACGACTATCCCCGATCTGTATTTGGCAAAGATCGACAAGCGGCTGGGCGAACTACTACCGCAAGCGTAACTCACCACCCGGCTCCCACTTGTGTCACTCACCATGTGCCACCCTATTCTACCCGAAGCGGTTTACTGGTCAGGTTTTGCTGCCGGAGGGAAGACTAAGATTGCCTCGCCTTTGGAGCAAGGCTGACGGCGTCCAGGAAAGCGGCGGTGATGTTGCCACGATTGAATTCCGCTCGTATCTCATGAGTGTCATTCAACGCAATGGCCCCGGGCGTGTCCGGCAACAGGAACGTTCTGGCGTCGCTGGGCAGCGACGAGAAGGGAGGCCCAAGAAAGACCTCCACCTGCCACTTGACGGGGTTTACGTGGATGGCGACCTCAGAGTCCGGCGGCAGCATGATGAGCGACTCGATAGTCTCAGTCGCGGTCAGGGCGTTTGGCGCAAGCGCCGTGGTGAACGTACCTGTACCGAAATCGTTGCCGTCAGGGAGATGGACAGCCCTGGATGATACAGCTGGGTGAATGTCGGGTTCTTGCCGGTTGACTGCGGGCACGTGAGGAACTCCTTAGGTCTTGGCTGGTTCTGCCAACGTCCATTATATGGGAATCCTGCCGTATTCTTTGACGGATATTAAACGGGTTCATGCGGAGATGATATACCTGCGGTCAACGCTTCAGGATACCCATGGAGTAGTCCATTCCGCCGTTCCCACTACCTCTGAGAACGGAGGAATGGAGGAACGGAATATTTCCTCAAACCATTGTTGGTGCTTGGTTAATTGTCTATCGGTATCCCGGTGGATTAGTTTTGGACGCTGCCGTGGTACATATCCCCATCCACACCTTTATACACTCTGTACTAAGGAAGTTCGTAGGGGAAAAATCGGACTTTGATTATCATGATAAGAATGAGGTATATAATCTGGACACTATGAAAATCATCGAATGGCACAAACGCTACAACGAATCGTGGCAGAGGAAATTAGGTCTGACGGATTATCAATTCCTTTGGCTCGCCTTTTTCAAAGGTATCCTTGTCACAGTAATTGTGTACCTGTTGGTTTGTATTTTTTGAAACCGTTTTTAACCCCACCCCCTAGACCAATCCCCTAATAACAGAAGGGGGGGTCTGCCACAAGGGTGTACCCCGAAGTTTCTCAAAATAGACCATTCACGTCCGTGCCTTCTCTATCCATCCTATATAGGGGCGGACGCGCATCAATGCCCCGGGGCATGGGAGGGTCTTTACCACCTACCGTGCCACCTACACCAACGAACATTGGCGGTGAGATGCGATAGAAAACGGAGGTTTTGTATGGAGAATCCACCACCAGCGGAGCCTAACGGAGCCTATACCCTAGACTTGAAAACAGGTAATGGGCAACTATTCGTGGGTTCGAATCCCACTCCCTCCGCCAACCTTCATAGCCTGGACGTATACACCAGTCCGTGCGCTACCACCCACTTACGATGACCCACAGCCCCCACCCTAACGGATAATTATCGAGCCGTTGGACGTGTCTATCCTAAGATCCGCTGCGCCACTGCCGATGGTCCCCTGAAGGCTTGTACTTTTTGTGGACGATGTCCGGATCGGCACATCGCTTTTGATCGTGCCGTTGCGGGTTGTGGCGTCCACCTCCACGCTCGGCGTCCCCCGCAGCACGATGTCGATTGAGCCGTTGTTTGTCCGAATGTCGTTGCGCCCACCCGGAGTCAGTTCACCGGAGAACTCGATGTTACCGTTGGTCGTCTCAAGATTGACGTTGCCCACTATTCCACGGATGGCGATGAGCCCGTTGCTGGTGTCCGCAACAAACGTCCCTTCAACGTCTGTCAGTTCTATGAGGCCGTTGCTTGTTTTTATGTCTCCTGATCGCAAAGTCCCCCGTACGACAATAGCCCCATTGGTGGTATCGAGTTTGAGCCGGGTGCTCGCCGGTACAGATACAACAATCTCAGCTCCCGGGCTCTCGCCCGTCGTGCGCTCTGTCCGGTCGGCCACCACGGTGATCGTGTCGCCCTCTTGCTTGATGCGGTATTCCACCTTGTCCGCGCGACGTATGGTCGCCATCACCGTGATAGTGCCATCGGTAGAAGCTTCAATAGTGATCCCTCCGTTGAAGCTCACAACGAACAAGCTAGGCGACCCTCCCACATCGAACGAATTTTGGTGCGTCTCAATGGGTTCATCGCTTGATGAGTAGTTGAAGCCGCCGTCCCCGCAACCCACTGCTGTTAGAATCGCGAGTACAGCTATCGCAAGTAGGAGATTTTTGTGCCTTCCCTTCAGGAAGTCATATTGGTTTACAGTCATAGTCCTCTCCCAAAATATATCCAACTGGCGTAGTGCAACCTCAATCAAATCGATCGAAATAGCTATGGAAATTCCTTGATATCCACTAATCGGGCCTGTTAACCTGCCGTCTTGATGATTCGGCTGTCATCCCTGCATCATCCCCCTTTTCCTCCCTTTGGGCGATGTTGCAGGGCTTGGTGGGGTCTACACTCATTTCATGTAAGGGCCAACACCCAAAAGGAGCAAGGAACAATGAAATTCACAAATGTTTTCAAGCACACGGATTCCTTCGACAACGAGAGTGAGGAGCTTCGCAAGATGGCGATCCGAGTAGCGCAGATCCTGTACCCGCTCTACCCTTCAGACTCAAGCGAAGTGGATGTTCACTACATGGGCGAGATCGACTCCCGTAACCAGTAATCCGGAACCTCTCCAGCAAAAAGGGCCCCTGCAACTGGGGCCCTTTTTATTTGCCTTGAAAACGTGTGTTAGTGATCGTGGCCAAGGAACAACAGCTGGAGCCCGTGGCCGTCTGGATCATCGAAGTAGATACAGTTCGGGTCTCCTCGGCGACCGTGGACACTCACCCCCGCGCCTTCCAAACGAGCCTTCGTTGCCTCGTACGACTCCGGCTCCATCTTCAGTGCCATATGGTTTAGCTCCAAGCCACCCTTGGCCTCTGCGCCGTCCCGAGCCTGGAACAGCGCCACCTGGTCACTGCCGCACCATAGAAACGCCTGCCAGTCTGACTCGTGGGCAACGGTCATGCCCAGTAGGTCGATGTAGAACTTCCTGGAGCGGTCTAGGTCGCTCACCCACAGCACCACGTGATCGATGCCCGTTGTCTTTATCTGAGCCTCAGTCTTCTGCATGATGCCCCTCCCCTTCGTTCATTCCACCCGATGCGCCAAGCTTACCACCCGATGGCATAGCCGTCCCGGCGTGGGTCTGCAGCTCCTGACAGCACACCCGTGTCCGGGTCCACCTGGATCATGACCTCGCTACCAGCAGCTTCCCAGTCCTGCAACAAAGTTACGGGATGGCCACGTTTCTTGAGGGCGTCCGTCACGTCGGCAGGGAATCGACCCTCCATGCGAAGCTCGTCCGTAGCAGCATGGGGGACTGTGGACTCTGTACCGTCCTGCACGTGCCGCCATCGTGGCGCTTCTACCGCCTCAGCTACCGTCATTCCGAAGTCGAGGACGTGAGTGACTACCTGGAAGTTGGTCTGCACCTGCGTGTCAGCTCCCGGGGTGCCGCAGACCAGGGCCAGTTCGCGTTTGCCGTCAGCGCCCTCCCTGAAAGCCATCACCGGGTTCATGGTGTGCCTGACGCGCTTACCGGGTTCCAGCACATCGATGTGGTTGGGATCCAAGTGCCAGTAGGTCATCCGGTTGTTCAGAAGCACGCCCGTGTCCCCCGCGATGACGCTGGAGCCAAAGGCGCTCTGGATACTCTGGAGCATGGAGACAGCGTTGCCCCACTGGTCGACGACGGCAAAGCACGTTGTGTCTTCTTTTGCTGCGGAGACGCGGGCTGTCCCATTCGGCTTGGCCCCATCCTGGTAGCGCCAGGGGTCACCCGCTGCAACTTGCGCTGCCGCTCGCTCAACGTCGATGCCTTTGGCGCGCTCTGCCGCGTACTCCTTGGACAGCAACCCAGGTATCGGCACTTCCACCCACTCCGGGTCAGCCATGTACGCCTCGCGGTCAGCGAAGGCCATGCGTTTGGCCTCCACCATCATGTGTATCGCTTCGAGCGAGTTCGCGCCCAGGGAGCGCAGATCGAACTGCTCCGCCAGGTTCAACGCCTGGAGCAGCACGTGGCCACTGGAGTTGGGTGGCGCTTCGTAGACACGATGGCCCCGGTACGACGTGGAGATGGGCTCCTGCCACCGCACATGGTGGTCGGCCAGGTCCTTCATGCTCAGCAATCCGCCTTGCTCCTCGAAGAACTTAACGATGGCATGGCCAACCTCGCCCTCGTAGAAGACGCCGTCGCCCTGGCGGAGGATCTTTTCGTAGGTCTTAGCCAGGTTCTCCTGATACAGGATCTCGCCTGCACGGATGGGTCGACCTGCCCGGGCGTACACGGCCGCCGAGGTCGGGAACTCGCAGATCAAGGGGTCGGATGCGATGTTCTTCGCCAGCAGGTGGCTCACCGGGAATCCGTTGGCTGCCAAATCCAGCGCGGGCTGCATGACCTCGCTCAGCGAGAGCGTCCCGTAGCGTGCGTGGACCTCCGTCCACCCCTTCAGCAGTGATGGCACGGAGACAGACAGGATGCCCTTCATTGGGATGCCGGAAGCCTGGTACTTCTCCAGTGTGGCGGCGTAGGGCGCGGCCCCGGTGGCGTTGACTACCTGAAGCTTATCGTCTGCCTTGGTGTAGACCATGATGAAGCCGTCCCCGCCTATGCCTGACATCAGCGGTTCCACCACGGATATGGCGGTTGCCACGGCCAGTGCGGCGTCCACAGCGTTGCCCCCGCGTTGCAACATGGTTATGCCGGCCTGTGACGCCAGAGGATGCCCGGAACTCACCATCCCCTTCCGTGCCATCACCACCGGTCTGTTAGATGCGAATGCCTGTCCGTGGGGCGTGCCCGCCATGACGTCCTCCGATGCTCGTTCCAAATTGTGACGCGACTATATGCCAAGTGGGGCGGTAGGGCAATGCCGTGGGGCGTTAGACACGTCGATGTGTACAATGCCACTAACTTGTGTGATTTGTCTGGAGGGGTGCATGGCTGAACTACTCATTCGAAAAGCTGAAGCAAAAGATGTGGATGAACTGCTGGAGCTTTATCGTCAATTGGCATCGTCCGGGGAGCTTCCGAGCGCTGCCGACGCTGCCATGGTCGTGGAACTCATCGATTCCAACCCCTGGATGCTCTTCCTGGTGGCTGAACTCAATGACATGGTAGTAGGGACGATGACCATGGTCATCGTCCCTGCCGTCACGCACTCTGCCCAACCCTGGGCGCAGATAGAGCACATGGTCGTTCACGAGGCTCATCGTAAATCCGGCATAGGCCACGCGCTGCTCGCCCGGTGCGAGGAGCATATCCGGTCAGTGGGCGGCTACAAGATGCAGTTGCAGAGCAGCAATCACCGCGGCGACGCCCACAAGTTCTATGAACATGAGGGCTTCAGCGAGACCTCAAGGGGGTACCGGAGGTATCTGTGAGTCGCTTCAATAGGCAATCTCAATTGACTACCACCACCTCGCCGCCTACACTCGGAAGCTGTCCCGGTCACTGCCTGCCACTAGCTTCTCCTCAGTGACACAAACCGCAGTCGAGGTATGCATGCCGCCAGCACGCCCTAGGTTCTTCTATGGCTGGTTCATCGTGGTCGCTGCTGTGGCTGCGGGCGCGTTTTCCAGCGGCGCAGGGGTCTGGGGTGCAAGCGTCTTCGTGACACCGATGGGCGAGGAGCTTGGCTGGAGTCGTTCAGCCTTCTTCGGCGCCTTCTTCATCAGGTCAGTGCTGGCTGGCGTGCTATCGCCGGTCATCGGCCCAATGCAAGACTCACGCTCGGGCCCGCGAATCCTCATGTTCGCCAGTGGCATCACCATGGGTATTTCGCTCATCGGCCTCAGGTGGGTCGACAACCTGGGCATGTTCTACTTCCTCTTCGGTGCGCTGGGAGCGTTATCCATGATCGGCGGCGCTGAGATGCTCACCGTCGCCATCGTGCCCAAGTGGTTCGTGCGGCGACGGGGTCGAGCAATGGCCATCGCCTCAACGGGTACGGCTATGGGGCCGCTCTTCTTCCCATTCCTGGTACATGGCATCATTTCCCTGGTGGGCTGGCGGGACGCGTGGATGGTCCTTGGCTTCATCATCCTGGCGGTGCTGGTGCCCTTGTCGTTCCTGATACGTTCCAGGCCTGAGGACATCGGCCTGCTCCCTGACGGCGACCCAGTTGCGGAGTTTAGCTCGGAAGAATCAAACCAAACCAACACGGCCCCTCTCGCCGGAGCGAGTCTCCCGCTGGAAGCGACATATCCTCCCCGGGCCGCAGCCCGCCCCCTGCCGGAGGCATCAAGAGAGCGCAGCATGACTCGCAGCCAGGCTGTCCGTACGCCGACGTTCTGGCTGCTCATTGCCGCCTTCACCCTGGCGATGCTGGGGATGGGCGGCTTCCACGCCAACTGGATACCCTACTTTGAAGACCTGGGGTACTCCCCTTCCACAGGCGCATGGGCCGCAACGGCATACGGCGTCTGCTCCATCAGTATCAGGCTCCTCTGGGGCATCCTGGCTGATCGATACCCCATCCGGTACCTCATGGTGGCCCAGAGCCTCATCACAGGCATCAGCATCATCTTTTTCTTGAACATCGTGAACGTACCTACACTCATACTGGCCGGCGGGTTCCACGGGATAGCCCTGGGCGGGTTCTTTATCATGCGACCTCTCATGGTTGCCAACTACTTCGGCAGGGAGAACTTGGGGGCCATCAACGGTATCCTTCGCCCCTTCGTCACGTTGAGTGGAGCCTTGAGCCCGCTGCTGGTGGCAGGGATGTTCGATATCTACGGCTCCTACAAAGAGGCTTTCTTGCTGATTATCGTGACGTGGTTTGCGGCAGGCGCCGTGGTGTACATGGCCAAGCCGCCTCGGATGCGGCAAGCCACTGCAAACGCTTCAGGGTAACCACCAAAGCTGTGTAGACATGGTGCCCACCTATGCTAGAATCCGTGTGCTGGAAATGTGTCGCCTGCGGGCGAGGAGACTAAAGGCGTTATTCGGAGGTCGCGCACCGATGAGAAACAAGGTCTACGCAAGTTTTGACGAGGCAGTAGCGGACATCCCGGACGGCGCAGTTTTCATGTCGGGCGGCTTCGGCTCCATCGGCGTGCCCCGCAACCTCATCGCCGCGCTGTTGCGACAGGGCGCTAAAGACCTCACCGGCATCTCCAACAACCACGGCGGCCTGGGCGAGGTCATGGACGTGGGCAAGCTTGTAGACAACGGTCAGATACGCAAGATGATCTGCGCCTTCACGGCGGCCCCGCATCCATCGCGTGCTGCGACGTTTGAGAAGCTGCATGAAGCTGGCGAAGTGGAAGCCGAGTTGGTGCCTCAAGGCACGCTGGTTGAGCGAATGCGAGCTGCAGGTGCCGGCATCGGCGCCTTCTACACACCGACAGGCGTGGGCACGGAGACGGCAGAGGGCAAAGAGCATCGCGATTTCAACGGTCGAACCTACGTGCTGGAGACCCCGCTCCACGCCGATTACGCGTTTGTGCGAGCGTACCGGGCGGACACCTTTGGAAACCTCCAGTTCCGACGATCCCAGCGCAACTTCAACCCCATCATGGCGATGGCAGGCAAGATCACCATCGCAGAGGTGGAAGAGGACATCCTGGAGCTTGGTGAAATGGACCCAGACTCCATCCACACCCCTGGCATCGTCGTGGACAGAATAGTAAAGATTCCTCCCGCACCTGAGGGCATCTGGGACAAGCCGAACCCCAGGTCTTAGGGCTTAAACCGCAACGATTTCCGAAGTTCGCAGGTTTTTGGGCCTCGATTTGTCGCTTTCCTCTCCGAATCCTACCTACTGCCTACTCTGCTGAGTGGGGTTTTCCGTACTCCATTCCGTTCACATTGGAAGTATGAGTCGTCCGGCACATAGGGAATTGCGGTGCGGGCACGTAGTTGATGTGTATTTGCTGAAATCCAGAGGGAAGAACGTTTATTTGCACCTATTTATGCTACAGTTGCTTAGTAACAATCAGAAAAGAGTTGCTGATGGCGATTCAATGTTCCAAACCTTAGCAATTGGAGGTGTCTCATGGGACTGAAGCATTTTGTTATACTGATTGGCCTCATCGCCATGGTCGGAATCCTCGCCACCGCGTGTAGTAACGGCGATGACGACAACGGAGCAGTCGCGAGTGAAGATGCGCGATTGGATCTGGTGAAGAATCGAGGGAAGCTTATTTGCGCGAGCCGCAACGACGTCCCCGGCTATGGCTCTCTTGATGCCTCCGGCAACAACGTAGGGTTTGATATAGACCTATGCCGCGCCGTAGCGGCGGCGGTGTTAGGTGATCCCAAAGCAATTGAGATTCGTTATATTACAGCCTCTGAGCGGGGCCCGACGATTCAATCAGGCGAAGTTGACCTGCTCGTCCGTACGGTAACATGGACTTCCTCGCGTGATGCCCAGTGGGGTAACTATGCTCAGACTATGTTTTATGACGGTCAAGGCTTCATTGTCAAAAAGTCTTTGGGTATTTCTTCAGCGTTAGAACTGAAGGATGCTACGGTATGTGTTACTCAAGGAACTACCACTGAGCTGAACCTTCAGGATTTCTCTACCCAGAACAACCTCAATATTACTCCATTGACCTTCGAGGAATCAGATGCGGTGATAGCTGCATATCAAGCCGGGCAATGTGATGCCTTTACCAATGACCGTTCACAGTTGGCAGCTATCGGTAGCGGTTTCGATAACAGGAGCGATCACGTTATTCTTCCTGATACGATTTCTGAAGAACCTTTGGGTCCGGTTGTTCCGCATGGTGATGAGCAATGGTTTGATATCGTAAAGACGGTCATGGCCATACTCATTTATGGGGAAGCTTACGGTGTCGAACAAGCCAGTGTTCCATCGGTAGCTACCGGCGATACCAAAGTTGACCGACTCTTGGGCATTACTGGTTCCTATGGACAAGAAAGTTTAGGTCTTAGTCAGACTGCTGCTCAAGATGTGCTTAAGGCCGTTGGTAACTACGGTGAGGTTTACGACCGCAATCTGGGCCCGGGTGGAATCAATCTACCAAGGGAAAACGGACGTAATGCACTGTGGGCTGATGCAGCTTGTACCAACTGCCCAAAGGGTGGTCAAATCTACGCAGCACCTCTGAGATAAGTATCTTCGGGTAGTCAGTAGATTCAAATTACCCTAGCTCGATGAGGACAAGCTCATCTGGGGTGTGTCGTCTTGGCACATAACCCCAGATGAGCTTTTTGGGATTATTATGGATACCATTTTGCGAACCCTGACTTATCAGGGCATTCCCATTTGGCGGAATGTCTTTGTGATACGCTGGGCTTTGCAGATTGTTTCTGGCCTCCTCGTTGTGCTTCTGGTCAGTTGGTTCTTTATAAATGTTGGAAATGCAATAGAAGATCGGGACATACCCTACGGCTTTAGCTTCTTGTCTAGGGAATATCAGACTCCGATTGGCCAACACTTCCTGGCTTATGAATCATCGGATACCTTCCTGTATGCTTTCTTCGTCGCACTTACCAATACCCTGATTGTGTCGGTTGTAGGCGTTATTCTTGCCACGATCCTAGGAATTGTTGTGGGTGTTTGCCGAATGTCCAGTAATTGGATCGCCTCCAAGCTGGCTTTGGTCTACATTGAATTCTTTCGAAACGTTCCTTTGTTGGTGCACCTATTCTTTTGGTTCTATGTTGTGCTGGAATTGCCACCGGTACGTGAAGGTTATGGGATTGCACAGAAGGTTTACATCAATAACGGGGGGTTATCGTTCCCATGGCCTTCTCCAAACGGTACGGGACCAGCTGGTGTTTGGCTTTTAGTAGTGGCGCTAGCGATTGTTGCCGGGTTTGTGACCCATCGCCGATTAGCTATTCGGGAAACGACTACCGGAGCTACATCTTACTCGTTGGTTTTGGGCGTCGCTGTTACTCTAGGCATCAGTGGGTTCGCATGGCTCCTCCTCAGCGTTGGCCTTATAGGATCGGAGGGAGAACCTCCCTTCGGGCTTTCTTACCCTGAACCACACGGCACATTTGGGCGGATATCAGGTGGATTGACCCTTTCAGGAGGGCTCATTGCCTTATTAGTGGGCCTAGTAACCTACACAGCCGCTTTCATTGCTGAGATTGTGCGCGGCGGTGTTCAATCAGTTGCCCGGGGACAAACGGAGGCTTCTCGCTCGGTGGGACTGTCAGCGATGAATACCTTACGGCATATTACTTTTCCCCAGGCCTTAAGAGTGATCGTACCCTCGATAATCAGCCAATACCTAAATCTTACAAAAAACAGCAGCCTAGCAGGCGCTATTGGATATTCAGACCTTACTAATGTGGCTAAGACAATGACCCAGACAGCACCAGCTGTGTCGATTTTCATTATGATTATGGTGGCCTACCTTGCTATGAGTCTAGTTTATTCTGTGATCGGAAATCTCTATAACCGGCACATACGTTTCACTGGAGGCTAAGGTTTGTCAACTGACTCCCGAATCATAACGGCATCTGTTCTACCTCCGCCTCGTTCTGTGACTGGTATTGGGGGTTGGATTCGTGTCAATTTAGTTAACACTTGGTTCAACATTGGACTCACAACTGTTTTTGGTTTTATTTTGGTGGTCGCGCTGTGGTATGGGTTGAAGTGGGTATTTTTTGACGCTGATTGGCGAGTTATCGGTACGCTCGGTGGTCGAATCATCATAGGCCAGTACAACGTTGAGGCCGCATGCCCTGGGAGGGATTGTTTCTGGAGGCCGCAGGCTGGCTTATTACTCGTGATGGTTTTGTTGGGTATGGCGTGGTCAGTGTCTGGTGGGGGCCTCACGAAACGTATCGCTGTTTTATTTGCAGGTGCTCTAGTGGCATGTGCTTTCTTACCGTATGGACTTGACAAGATGGGATTAGATGTACGGCTCCTCTTTGCTGCGAACGTACCAGCGTTAGCATTGGGGTGGGCTATTGCTCGTCATACAAGGTTAGGTACAGTTTCATGGATTGCTGTTTTGGCTTTCTGTACCTTTATACTGATTTTGGTTTTGTTAAGGGGTATACCTGGTGTGCCCTATTTGAAGCCGGTGTCGGTGCTATATTGGGGTGGGTTGATGCTCAACCTACTGTTAGCTGTGGTGGGCATTGGATTAAGCCTACCTATTGGGATCACTTTGGCCTTGGGCCGCAGTAGTCGCCTTAAGGTTGTAAATTTACTGTGCGTAACTTTCATTGAAACGTTTCGTGGCGTCCCCCTGATTACATTACTGTTTATGTCTCAAGTGCTGGTGCCACTGGCATTTCCAGAAAACTTTCCTCAGAACTCGTTGGTTCGTGCTGCTATTATTATCACTCTGTTTAGCTCCGCATATATGGCCGAGAATATTCGTGGAGGCCTCCAGTCGTTACACCCTGGCCAAGGAGAGGCAGCAAGGGCGTTGGGGCTTCCTGTCTGGCAGACGACACTCTTTATTTCCTTACCTCAAGCCATACGCAATGTCATCCCTGCTATTGTGGGTCAATTCATTTCGCTGTTCAAAGATACGAGTTTGGTCTACATCATTGGAATGCTTGATGTCGTCGAAATGAGCCGAGCGTTTATCCAGGGCAACCCAGAATACTTAGCAAGTGCCAAAGAGGTCTTCGTCTTTTTGGCTGCGGTTTTCTGGGTTTTCACCTTCACCATGTCACATGTGAGTAGGCGAGTCGAACAACATTTAGGCGTTGGTAAACGATGACCAAATCCAGTTCACATTATCCTGGTACCGTAGTTCACATGAAAGTATGGAGGCCTCTATGACCGTGTATGAAGAAACCGTTGGCGTTGAAGATATTATCGTCTATAAAGACGTGCATAAGTGGTTCGGTAATTTTCATGTTTTAAGAGGTATCACTACCACGATTAAAAGAGGTGAAGTAGTTGTCGTCTTTGGCCCCTCTGGATCAGGAAAATCAACATTTATTCGTACTATTAACCGACTTGAGGAACACCAACGCGGGGATATTACTGTGGATGGTATTGCGATGACCAACGATACGCGTAACATTGATACAATCCGCCGAGATGTCGGTATGGTTTTTCAATCCTTTAACCTTTTTCCACACCTAAACGTAATGAGCAACATCACCTTAGCTCCAACCAAAGTGCGTAAGATTCCGGCTAAACAGGCGGAAATGCTAGCTATGGAACTACTAGAACGCGTTGGCATACCAGAACAGGCAGATAAATTCCCCGCAGAACTCTCTGGCGGGCAACAACAAAGAGTGGCGATTGCGCGAGCCCTTGCAATGCAGCCTAAAATTATGTTGTTCGATGAACCAACATCAGCACTTGATCCTGAGATGATAAAAGAAGTACTAGACGTAATGCATGAACTCGCTTCATCTGGAATGACTATGATCGTTATTACTCATGAGATGGGATTTGCTCGAGAAGTTGCCGATCGAATGATGATGTTTGATGAAGGAATCATCGTGGAAGATGGCCCACCTGCGCAGATATTCGACGCCCCCCAAGAGGAACGAACCAAGCTGTTCCTCTCACAGATACTCTAGAGTCAACCTCAGCCAGCTTCGAGGAATAGCTACGGTTTGGCCTACTTGTGATGTGCAGCATCGTCGACGATAATCACGTACGCCATCCTGTAGACGGGGGCACATCACCCTGGCCCTTTGCCAGCGGGTCGTATCCTCTTCTGACTCCCCCAGTTACGCGTAAAGGAATAATTATGACAACAGAGAAGAATCCCCTGGAACGACAGACCATGTGCAACCGACTGGCCATGGAGTTCCAAGACGGCTGGGTGGTGAACCTGGGTGTAGGCATGCCCACCCTCTGCTCCAACTACGATTTCGGTGACACCGACATCCTGTTCCAGTCGGAAAACGGCGTCATCGGCTACGGGCCACTAGCGGCGGAGGGCGAGGAGGACATTCACCTGGTCAACGCCGGCGGACAGCACGTCACGCTGCAACAGGGCGCGGCCATCATCCACCACGCTGATTCCTTTTCGTTGATACGTGCCGGCTATGTGGACGTGACGGTCATGGGTGCCTACGAGGTCGCTGAGAACGGCGACTTCGCCAACTGGAAGACGCTTGGGCGTAAGGGCGGCGGAATTGGCGGCGCGATGGACCTGGCCGTAGGCGCGAAGCGGGTATTCCTGGCGCTGGAACACACGACACGCGAGGGCTCGCCTCGACTGCTCAAGCGTTGCACGCTGCCGGTCACGGCAGTGGGCGTGGTCAAGAAAGTCGTCACCAACCTGGGCCTCTTCGACGTTACACCTGAAGGCTTCCTAATGCGTGAGATCGCCCCAGGCTACACACCGCAAGAAGTCCAGGAAGTCACAGAAGCGGTACTCATCATCTCACCAGACCTCAAAGAACTTCAGGTCAAGTAGGAGCGAACATGGCAGACCTCTCTAAGTCGGTAGCAATCGTCGGAACGGCTGAGTCCGACGAGATCGGCCTCGTGCCCAACAAGTCGGCGCTCCAACACCACGCGGAAGCGGCGCACAACGCCCTTGATGACGCTGGCCTGACAAAGGACGACGTGGACGGCCTCTTCACGGCGGGCTTCTCGACGCTGGCCACCGCCGACTACATGGGCATCCAGCCCAAGTTCACCGATAGCACATCGATAGGCGGGTCGTCGTTCATAGTGCACATCGCCCACGCCATGGCGGCTATCAATGCGGGTTACTGCGAAGTCGCCCTCATCACCCACGGCCAAACGGGCCGAAGCAGTCGCGCACCGATGCCGCCAGACCCCAACCTGCCGACGTTGCAGTACGAGTTCCCCTACGGCTTCATCGGCCAGCCTATCAACTACGCCATGGCCGCAACCCGCTACATGCACGAGTACGGTGAAGACCGCACACGGCAGGCGCTGGCGGAGATCGCAGTGTCCACACGCAAGTGGGCCATGCTGAACCCCAAGGCGATGATGCGTGACGAGATGACATTTGACGACTACCACGACTCGCGATGGATCGCCTGGCCTTTCCACCTACTGGACTGCTGTCTAGTGACGGACGCGGGCGCGGCAGTGGTTGTCACGTCGGCGGAACGCGCGAAGAGCCTGAAGAAGAAGCCCGTATGGGTGCTTGGCGCGGCGGAGGGCCACGACCACCTTGGCATATCGACGATGCCTGACCTGACGTCCACGTACTCCCGTGAAACCGGCCCGAAAGCACTTGCGATGGCAGGCGTCACCCGCAGCGACATCGACCTGGCGATGATCTACGACTCGTTCACCTACACGACCCTGGCGACGCTGGAGGGGCTTGGCTTCTGCGGCAGGGGCGAGGGGCCCGACTTCGTTGCGGGGCAGCGCACGGCTCCCGGTGGCGATTTCCCGGTGAACACAAACGGCGGTGGCCTGAGCTACACGCACCCGGGCATGTACGGTATCTTCCTCATCGTGGAGGCTGTGCGACAACTACGCGGCGAGTGCGGCGACCGTCAGGTGCCCGACTGTAAGATAAACCTGACAAACGGCACCGGAGGGGCGCTGTCGTCAACCGGCACCGTAGTCCTAGCTATCGACTAGCCAACGGGGGAGTACAGGCATATGAAACCCTAACAAACACTGAGTCTTGGGGGTGCCCAGCGGGGGTTCCCCTGCTGGCAAGGGGCCCGGGGGATGTGCCCCCGCTCAAAAGAAGCCCAGGTAGGGAAAGCATGCCCCGGTATATAAAGGAGACAAACATGACTGAACAAGCTTACAGCAAGCCCATCCCGGTACCCCAGGGCGAGTCTGATTACTATTGGGAGAAGGCCAAGGCCCATGAGCTGTGGTTGCGCAAGTGCGACAACTGCAATCAGGCCTACTTCTACCCCCGGGACATCTGCCCGATGTGCTTCTCACGGAATACATCGTGGATACAGGCCAGCGGCAAGGGCACGTTGCACACCTTCGCGATAGTACACCGTGCGCCAACACCAGCCTTCCGCGACGATGCGCCCTTCGTTGTGGCGATGGTCGACCTGGAGGAGGGCCCGCGCATGCCCACAAACCTGATCGACGTGGAGCCAGACCCGGCGGCCATCAAGGTCGGCATGGCGGTAGAAGTGGTCTTTGAGGACATCACCGACGAGATAACCCTGCCCAAGTTCAAGCCTGCGGCGGTTTAACCGCTTTTGTTTACGGGGTGTTCAGCACAACAAGCCGCGACTCTTTTATTGCTACCCCCGTGTCTAGCACAGCTATGTGTTTCAGTAGCAAACTAAACCCTAGTAGAAGCGACAAGTCGCCAGAAGCGGCAAGCCGCCCTTCCCTATGCTAAAATAGCCCCCGTGCCCGCCGCAGCTATGCGTTCGAGGCCACAAACCAAACCGTAGTGAAGGCGGCGAGCCCATGAAAGTCCACGAGTACCAGGCAAAGGCCTTGATGGCCAAGTTCGGCATTCCGGTCCCCAAGGGTGGCGTAGCAGCTACGCCGGATGAAGCCAAGAAGGTCGCAAAAGACCTCGGCGGCAGCGTGGTGGTGAAAGCCCAGGTCCACGCAGGTGGCAGGGGTAAGGCTGGCGGCGTGAAAGTCGTTAGCAATCCGGATGAGGCGGCTGAGTTCACCAAGTCCATCCTCGGCACCCAGTTGGTCACCTTTCAAACGGGGCCGGAGGGCGTGCCCGTCACGTCGGTACTCGTTGAAGAGACCATGAACATCGTCAAAGAGTTGTACCTGGCCATGCTCATCGAGCCCAGCACTCGCAGCATCGTCGTCATAGCCAGCGAGGCCGGCGGCATGGACATCGAAGAGGTGGCAGCTACAACGCCGGAGAAGATCCTGCGCGCTGTGGTAGACCCCACCGTGGGCCTCCAGCCCTATCAGGGACGTCAGCTCGCCTACGGAATGGGCCTGGCACCTGAGTTGGTACGACCCGCCGCGGACCTCATGCTCAAGCTCTACAAGCTCTTCGTTGAAAAGGACTGTTCACAGGCGGAGATCAACCCCCTCGTCGTCACTGGCGATGGGCGTGTGCTCCCCGTGGATGCCAAGCTGACTATCGACGACGATGCGATGTTCCGCCACAAAGACCTTGCTGAACTGCGAGACGCCGGGCAGGAAGACCCCCTTGAGGCCCAGGCCCACGACATCGGCGTTATATACGTGCGCCTCGATGGCGATGTGGGTTGCCTGGTCAACGGCGCAGGCCTTGCTATGGCGACGATGGACGTGGTTACGAACGTGGGCGCTAAACCGGCCAACTTCCTGGACGTAGGCGGCGGCGCTGACGAGGAGCGCATCCGGGCGGCTGTGGGCATCCTGCTGTCGGACCCCAACGTGAAGCGCGTGTTGGTCAACATCTTCGGCGGCATCCTCCGTTGCGACATGCTGGCCCGTGGTCTGGTAGCTGCGTACGAGGACACGAAGTCCACCGCGCCGCTGGTAGTGCGCATGTTGGGCACCAACGCGGAAGAAGGCCGGCAGGTCCTCAGCGAGTCAGGCTTGAACGTGACCATCGCGCACACCTTCAACGACGCCGCAGAGGCGTTGCGAGGTTAATTAACTTGTCATTCTGAGCGAAGCGAAGAATCCGAGACCTTCCTTCGCTAACCAAGATGGAAATTGGTGCCCCAAGAATCGGGGCCCGTCAGGGAGTACAAAAAGACAATGAGTATCCTAGTAAACAAGGACAGCCGAATCCTGGTACAGGGCATCACCGGCAAAGAAGGCAGCTTCCACACGCTGCGGTGCATGGAATACGGCACCAACGTAGTAGCTGGCGTAACGCCCGGACGTGGCGGCTCCATCTTCGCCGAGACTTCTGTGCCTGTGTTCAACACCGTTGAAGAAGCGGTACGTGAGACCAAGGCCAACGTGGCCCTTATCTTCGTGCCTGCGCCCTTCGCTGCAGACGCCATCGTGGAATCGGCAGACGCCGGCATACCGCTGGTGGTACCCATCGCAGAGGGCATACCGCCCCATGACATGGTGCCGGTAGCGCGCTATCTTGACGCATCTACCTCCACGAGGATGCTTGGGCCAAACTGCCCTGGCCTCATCTCACCCGGAGACAAGTGCAAAGTAGGCATCATGCCTGGTGCCATTCACATGGCTGGCAAGGTGGGTATCGTATCCCGCAGCGGCACACTGACGTACGAGGCTGTGGGGCAACTCTCCGGCCTGGGCATCGGACAATCCACATGTGTGGGCATCGGCGGCGACCCCGTCAGCGGCACCACCTTCGTGGACGTGCTGAGGCTCTTCAACGAGGATACCGACACCGATGCTGTGGTGCTCATCGGAGAGATCGGCGGTACCAAGGAGCAGGAAGCTGCTGAGTTCATCAAGGCTGAGATGAAGAAGCCCGTAGCATCCCTCATCGTGGGAGCCAGCGCACCTCCAGGAAAGCGCATGGGCCATGCAGGGGCTATCATCAGTGGTGCAGCGGGTCGCGCCGACGAGAAGGTGAAGGCGCTCATAGCTGCCGGTACCAGCCCGATCCCCACACCAGGTGACATCGGCGCAACTATCCAGGAGATCCTGGGCAAATAACTATTACCAATCAGGGATTACCTATATATGACCACCAAGACCAAAGGAAGAATATTCTCCGGCATGCGACCGTCAGGTCGGTTGCACCTTGGCAACCTGCTGGGTGCATTAGAGAACTGGGTCGCGTTGCAGGACGACTACGAGTGCGTCTACTGCATTGTGGACGTCCACGCCCTGACCACCCTGACGGACGGCCACGAAGCTCGCGAAATAGCGGCCAGCGTCAACGAGATCGCGCTGGACTGGCTAGCGGCTGGCCTTGACCCGGAGCGGAGCATCATCTTCGTTCAGTCGCACGTGCCAGAAGTCATGACCCTCCATACACTGCTGAGCATGGTCACACCCCTGGGCTGGCTGATGCGCGTGCCCACCTTCAAGGACCGCGTCCGGCAGATGGATGAGACAGAAGAGTCGGTCAGCTACGGCCTTGTGGGCTATCCCGTCCTGCAGACCGCGGACATCATCCTGTACAAGGCTGATACCGTGCCTGTTGGCGCAGACCAGGTGGCTCACCTCGAGATAGCCAGGGAGATCGTGCGACGGTTCAACAACATGTTCGGCCCTACCTTTGCGGAGCCCAGGGCAAAGCTCACGGAGACGCCGCTGGTCATAGGCCTGGACGGCCATAACAAGATGAGCAAGAGCATGGACAACCACATCGAGCTTGCCGCCACCCCCGAGGAGACCGCTGCTCGATTGAAAACCGCCTTCACAGACCCACAGCGGTTGCGTCGAACAGACCCCGGTCGGCCCGATGTTTGCAACATCTACAGCCTGCACAAGTTCTTCAACCCTGACGACCTCAAGACCGTATACGACGAGTGCACGACGGCTACGCGAGGCTGCGTCGACTGCAAGGCACACCTCGCCGATGGCATCAACAAGTCGCTGGGACCGCTACGTGAACGGCGTCAAGACTTGGCGGCTCACCCAGAACGCCTCAAGGAAATCTTGGCCGATGGCGCGCAGAAAGCATCTGCAATCGCAAAAGAGACCATCCTGGAAGTCCGGGAGCGTCTGGGGATCTCAATCCCGTAGCAGCTTCCTAGCACAGCACGGAAGAGGATCTCCATGAGGCTCGAAGGCAAAGTCATCATCGTCACCGGCGCATCTCGCTACATTGGACAAGCTATGGCTGTACGCCTGGCCCAGGAAGGCGCGAAGGTGGTGGCTGCAGACATCCGCGACTGCGCTGAAACGGTCGAATTGGTGCAGGCACAAAGCGCCGATGTTCTATCGATCCAGGTCGATGTGACTGACGAAGCACAGACCCTGGAGATGGCCAGAAAGACCGTGGAGCGATTCGGTCGCATAGATTGCCTGGTGAACAACGCCGGTATCTATGACGGCCTCATTTCGAAACCAATTCTGGACGTGGACATGGAAGTCTGGGACCAGGTTTTCCGAGTCAACGTCAAAGGAATATTCCTCTGCTCCCGCGCCGTATTCCCAGCAATGAAAGAACAGGGCGGCGGTAAGATCATCAACACCGGCTCTGCCATTTGGCTTTCAGGCAGCGCAGGCATCCCCCATTACGTCGCATCCAAAGCCGCAGTAACAGGCCTCAGTCGCACCTTAGCCAAGGAACTGGGTCTATACAACATTACTGTGAATACCCTGGCTCCTGGCGGCACACGCAGCGGCGCTGTAGTGAATCGAGACGATGCACCAATCAGCATCGCGCAAGCTGGCAGGGCCATAGACCGCTTAGAGGTGCCTGACGACCTTGTTGGCACGCTGGTCTTCCTGGCTTCCGACGACAGCAGCTTCATCACCGGGCAGATGATCGTTGTTGACGGTGGGGTGTCTCTCCATTAGCAATTGAGCGGGAACCCTTTTCTCAGAGCGCGCGTCATTCTCACTGGAACCCCAAACAGAAAGGTGACGGCAAACGATGAAAAGGTTTTTGATCACACTAATAGCCCTTGTTTCAGTCGTTGTTCTGGCAGCGTGCTCCTCGAGTAACGATTCGTTCGCAACCAGCGAGGCAGGGAGCGACGACTCCGTAACAACCCAGTCATCAGGAGCGTTCGCGCTAGGTGCTCCGGCGGCAGCCGCTGCTCCCAGGGCACCGAGCCCAGAGGCCTTTGATGACACCGGGAATATAGGGAGTGACGGCGACCTCCAGTTCGCGGATCGAAAAATCATCTCCACCGGCTCCATCAGCGTTGAAGTGGAAGGCGTACAAGAAGCCGTCGATCGCGTAAAGGTTGTCGCAGAGGGCTTCGGTGGCTTTGTGGAGCGGCTTTCCAGCTTCGGCAACGATGACCGCCAACGTGCTTCGATGATCGTCCGGGTGCCTCAAGCCAGTTTCGAAGCGGCCCTGGATCAGATTCGCCTCCTAGGAGACGTGCAGAGCGAGAACATCGGCAGCGACGACGTGTCCGAGCAGTTCATAGACCTGGAAGCACGTCTGAAGAGCTCACTACGTGAAGAGGATAGCCTCCTGTCGCTGTTGAGCAGGTCTCTGAACATTAGCGACATCATCTCCATTGAGCGCGAGTTGGCACGGGTTCGTTCAACAATTGAGCAATTGCAGGGTCAGCTTAATTTCCTGGAGCGTCGCGTTGACCTCTCAACCATCTTCATTGAACTCTTCCCACCTGACGAAGACCGCGTTCAGACACCCTCAGCTTTCCTTTCGATCAAGCTCTCCGATGTGTCCGGACGTGTAGCGGAACTACGGGCGCTGGCTGAGTCCTTTGACGGGCGGATCGACCGAGTAGTGGTTTCCGAGCGCAACGGTATCGAACGCGCAGAGCTTACACTGGTGGTTTTCGCCAACGACTTCCGCGCGGTTTTGGCCTCCATTGAAAGTGAAGGGAAGATCGACGTTAAAGAGACCAATCAGGCCACGGATGTCTCTCCTGCTCCCGAAGCCGGGGACAAGCCTGATTCTCGTATCGACATCACCTTGGAAGAGAAGGAAGGCAACGTAGATGCCCTCATAGGCATCATCATAGGAGCGGTAGTGGTTGTCGGGCTTATTGTTGTGGTGCCGTTCCTGTCCTACCGAACCGGCCACAAGCGTGGTAGCAAGGGCCAAGAAGCCTAAGCAGACCCCAACGCAGCAATCGTGTACCCTGTCCTACACCAGTGGGGCGGGGTACACTGCTGTTTGAGGCACGTGGGATTCCCATAGTCATGAACGTAATGTCGCAACGAGGGATCAAGGATGGCAGAACCAGAGAAAGCAAACGTAGTGGGTGTAACCATACGACCAGAAATTCCCGCCGACTTCGGCGCTATTCGAGAGCTGCTTGTCCTGGCATTCTCGCCTGAAGACGTAGCAACTCTGGTTGAGAATCTCCGCAAAACGCCCGGTTACGTCCCTGACCTGGCACTGGTAGCTGTACATGACGGCGCGGTTATAGGCCACGTGATGTTCACACAGATCGAAATCGAATCCGATAGTGGCAACACTCCGGCGATGACCCTGGCGCCCCTTGCTGTCCACCCTACGTGGCAACGTCAAGGAGTGGGTTCGATGCTGGCTCGTCATGGCTTACAGTTATGTCACCAAATAGGCCACCGAATAGTGACGGTCATCGGCCACTCTACCTACTACCCAAAGTTCGGCTTTGTCCAGTCCGTCCCCTTGGGCATCAACATGACCCACGCTAGGTTGGAGGAGTCCAAGATGGTGCTGGGACTGACACCTGACGCACTGGACGGGGTGACCGGGATGGTGCGTCTGCCCTCGATATTCGACGAGGCGTAAATTGCCCGCTTTTTCGCAGAGCAGAGTACAATGCTGCTGGCCAAGGAATTCCAAATGGAGTGTAGCTGCCATGAAGGTAATGTTCGTCTGTCAGGCCAACGTTGGCCGGAGCCAGGTCGCAGAAGCGTTCTTTGCGCGTACTTCGAAACATGAAGTATGCAGCAGTGGCACCCAAGTGGATGAACTTATGGCGAAGCAAAACCCAGCCTCCGCCAAGATGAAGGACAACTCAAAACACTCTTTGCCATACATGCTGACCCAGGGTATAGACATCTCCGAACAGGAACGCACACAACTGACCCCTGAGCTGGTTGCAGGTGTGGACAGGGTAATCGCAATCCTCACACCGGAAGAGGTGCCCTCCTACGTAGGCGAAAGCGGCAAGCTGACGGTGTGGGATATCGTTGACCCAGCTACGCACGTCGAACAGGCGAACGAACTCTTTGATGAGATCAAAGTCCGAATCAGTGAGTTAGTCCAGGAGATCGGTTAGGGAGTCCTGGCTACCCTAGCCCTGAGGGTCGCTTGGCGTGCCAATCCGTAGCCTGCTGGTAGGTATACGCGATATTCAGGATAGTCTCCTCGCTCAGCGCTTTCCCCATCACCTGCATCCCAATCGGCAGCCCCTCTGAGAACCCGCACGGCACGGAGATGCACGGTATCCCCACGATGTTCACCGGGATGGTCAGCACATCGCTCTTGTACATAGACACCGGGTCGTTGGCCTTCTCGCCGATACGGAAGGCTGTGGTGGGCGTTGTGGGCGTGATCAACGCGTCAAACCTCTGGAAGGCTTCGTCGAACTCCTGCTTGATAAGCGTACGTACTTTCAGCGCTTTCAGATAGTAAGCATCGTAATATCCAGCGGAGAGCGCATAGGTGCCCAGCATGATGCGTCGCTTCACCTCCGGGCCGAACCCAAGCGCCCGGGTTCGCTCCTGCGTCTCCCAAGCCGTAGCTGCGTCGCCTGCTGAGAAGCCGTACTTGACGCCATCGAAGCGGGAAAGGTTGGTGGAGCACTCTGACGGGGCGATGATGTAGTACACCGCCAGTGCATAGGACGTCAACGGAAGCGAACATTCTTCGACGGTGGCGCCTGCGTCCTCCAACGTCTTGATGCCCTGTCGTAGCGCCGCATCCACAGCTGGGTCCAGGTCGTCTCCGAAGTACTCCTTCGGAATGCCGAGTCGCAGCCCTTTGATGTCGCCGGTCAGCGCCTTGGTGTAGTCAGGCCGCTCGCCCGGTATCGACGTGGAGTCCCGTGGGTCATGTCCCGCGATGGCGTTGAGCACCAGCGCGCTGTCTTCCACGTCCTTGGTCAGGGGTCCTATCTGGTCAAGGGAGCTGGCGAATGCCACCAACCCGAATCGACTCACCAGTCCATACGTGGGCTTGAGGCCGGTGACACCGCACAGGGCCGCAGGTTGGCGAATGCTACCACCCGTGTCACTTCCTAGCGCGAAGAGGCACTCCCCCGCAGCCACCGCAGCCGCGCTACCGCCGCTGGAGCCGCCAGGTACGCGATCAAGGCCCCACGGGTTATGTGTAGGGTGAAAAGCTGAGTTCTCCGTCGAAGACCCCATGGCGAACTCGTCCATGTTGCCCTTGCCCATCAGCACGGGTCCCTGGGCGTACAGGCGCTCAACCACCGTGGCATCGTACAACGGAACAAAATTCTCCAGCATCCGCGACGAGCATGTGGTGCGAATGCCCTTCGTGGACATGACATCCTTAATCTGCATGGGCACGCCGGTCAGGGACGCGGTGGCACCGGCAGCTAGGGCTTGGTCTGCGGCAGCGGCGGCTTCACGAGCCACGTCCTCAGTCAGCGTCACGTATGCCTGAACCTGCGGTTCAACGCTGTTTATCCGGCCGAGCACCGACTCTGTGAGTTCGGTAGCGGAAATCTGTCGAGATCCTAACAACGCCCGGGCTTCATGAATGGTAATGTCGTAATGTTCCACCTAGTCCTCCAACACCGTGCGGACTTGGAAGAACTCTCCCTCTGTGTCCGGCGCGTTACCCATAACAGCGTCGTGTGGGTACGAAGGCACGGGCTCATCCTTCCGCATCACCGTGGCCAGGGGCACTGCATGGCTGGTGGGCTCGACGCCATCCGTATCCAGTTGGCTCAATGATTCAAACTGCTCCAGGATGTTTGCCATCTCATCCTGCATCCTCGCCACCTCTTCTTCGGATAGCTGAATGTGGTAGATAGCAGCCAAGTTCACAACTTCTTCACGCGTCAGAGGCATAGGAGTCCTTTCATCCATTGCATGGTTAAACCTAGGGCGTAGCTAGTGTAGCAAAGGCGATGTGGCGCTTCAAGTCAACGACTTTAAGCTAATGGCGGTTCGTCATGGGTTACAGGAGGTCGGGCAGCGTCCAGCCACTCCTGCAGGATGATGGCAGCAGCTACGGCGTCCACCCGTGCCCGGTCTTTCGACGGCTCCCCGCCTGATTCACGAATACGACGCTCTGCCTCCGCGCTGGTGAACTGCTCGTTGCACATGTGTATCGGAACCGGGCTCGCTTCCTTGAGCACATCGCAGAAGTCCAGAGTCCTTTGCCCTTGAGAGCCGATGGTGCCGTTCAGCGATACCGGAAGCCCAACCACTATGGCCTCGACTTCATGCTCTGTGACCATACCCACAATCGTATCGAGGTCCTTACGGAGATTACTACGGGTAATCGTCGTCAGCGGCGACGCCAACAGCCCGGTGGGGTCGCTCAACGCCACGCCGATTCGCTTATCCCCATAGTCCAATGACAGGGTACGCGCCATACAGAAGCCTTACCTCTCAAGTCTGTAGGAAATCATTGTCGTGCTTTAGGTAGCCACCAAGTCAAACGTGTCCAGAGCCTAGCCCTGGTCTGCCTGGCTGATCTCGAAAAGGTGCCCGTCCGGGTCGCGAAAAAAGGCCCGCGTCTCCCATTGCGACGACACCGGCAGCGTCAGGAATACAGCGCCTCTCGACGTCAACACATCGTACGCTGCCATGCAGTCGGGAACACGTATGGTGAATGCAGCACTGACATCGTCGGGATCGATCGGTGGAGCGAAGGTGACTGTGGGCTTGTCCGGCGTAGGTCCGCCGCCAGTGACCAGCAGCAGCCAGTTATCGAGGAAAGAGAGCACTACAGACGTGCCGCCGTACTCCCTGAACACCGTTGCGCCCAGCACATCGCGGTAAAAGGGTAGCGACTGCCCCATTTCGCTGACCACCAGGATGCGTGTCAACTCCATGCCCTCTGTTGGGAAACCACCTTCAGCCATGCACATCCTCACAGTACAACATTACTATGTGGAAGAAGCCTTACTTACTAGGCCGGGCACCAGAGCCAGCGCCTCGTCCATCTTCTCAGGCTTGGAGCCGCCAGCCTGGGCCAGCGTTGGCCTGCCACCCCCACCACCGCCTATGACCGCTGCTACTTCCTTCACCAAGGCCACGGCATCCAGCCCCTTGTCTACCAGATCTTGGGTCACCATTGCCACCAAGGACGGTCGCTCGTTCACCACGGCGCCCAACACAACCACCCCGCTTCCCATCTTATCGCGTAGGTGGTCGCCCATCTCCCGCAACACGTCGGTGGAGGCCACAGTCACCTTGGCAGTAAGCACATTGACGCCATTGGCCTGCTGCACCTGGTCAAGCATGTCCCCGGCTTGCGACAGTGCGTTCTGCCGTTCAAGCGACTCCGCTCGACGGCGTTCAGCGTCTAGCTGGGCTTGTAATGTCTCGATACGAGTAGCAATCTCACCAGGCGTCGTCTCCAAGCTCTGCGCTAGTTCGTCCAAAGCTGTAATGTTGCCTCGAGCCATCGTAGCAGCAGCGCGACCGGTCACCGCCTCCACGCGGCGGATGCCGGAACCAATAGAGCTTTCTGAGGTAATTAGGAAAAGACCGACTTCGCCCGGGCTGTCCAGGTGGGTACCGCCGCAGATCTCTCTGCTGAACGGTGTAATGTTGGCCTCGTCCGGGTCGTTGATTCCCATATCCACCACACGGACTGTCTCTCCGTACTTGTCACCGAAGAAGGCCAGATACCCGGCGTCTAGCGCCTCCGTGTACGTCAGCTCATTCTTCACAGACGCCACGTTGCGGCGTACCTGCTCGTTCACCAACCGCTCCACCTCGAGGACTTCGTCCGGTGACATAGCCTGTATGTGCGTGAAGTCGAATCGCAGCCGCTCTGGCGACACCGACGACCCCGCCTGCCGGACGTGGGAGCCCAATACGCGACGCAGCGCTTCGTGGAGCAGGTGCGTGGACGAGTGGTTCCGGGCGATGTCCAGTCGTCGTTCCCGGTCCACTTTGGCCTCAACCTCTTCGCCGACCTTCATGACGCCGCTACCCACGTGACCTTTGTGGACGATCAGCCCTTCCAGCGGTGTTTGCGTGTCCTCGATATCGATATGGGCCTTGAGCGATAATATCGTTCCTGCATCGCCAGCCTGACCGCCACCCTCCGCGTAGAATGGCGTCTCGCGGAGCACCACTTCAACGTCATCGCCTGCCTTTGCCTCGTTGATGGCGTCACCATTGGGGGTCAGCAGTGCAACGACCTCCGTCTGCGACTTCAATCGTTCGTAGCCCACAAAGCTAACCCGGCCTGCGCCGAGGTCACGGTACTTGAATATCTTGGCTTCGCCACCACCACCGAACTTCGTGCTCGCGCCAGCCCTAGCACGTTCCCGCTGGGTCTCCATCTCGCGCTCGAAGCCTTCCATATCGACGGTGAGTCCGTGTTCTTGTACGATCTCCACGGTCTCCTCAACGGGGAAACCGTAGGTGTCATACAATTCGAATGCAAGCTTGCCACTTACCCTGTCGAACAGAACTTCTTTCAACAAATTGACAGCCGTTTCAGATTTTTCTTCTTGGCCTTCTTCAACCCATTTCAGTTCCCCGCCAGGAGAGCTATTTTTGCCTCCAGGGCTTAATTCGTTTCTCAGATTCGTTATCCATAAGAACGCCATTTGCCACTTATTGAACTCATCTCTATCCGCACCCGAGATTCCCTCTCGTGCATCAGCTATTCTGTTACTCACCCTATCCATCGATTGAGCTAGAGGTAATACTAATTTTTGGCTATCAAAATGATAAACGCTGGTTCTTAAATCGCTACGCTCATCCTCCGTTAGCAATGACGAGATTGCTAGGTACCCTTTTAGTCTACCTATACCTCGCTCAAGCGTTTCACCGAACTGCTGCTCCTCGCCACCAAGCATCTTCAGGATGAACTCCTGGTTCTGAACAAGCTCCGGGTACGCGCCCTTCATCCTATCGATGACCTGTTCTGCAATCTGCACGATGAACGGCTCCGTGAGGCCCAGCTTGCGACCGTACCTGACGGCACGCCGGATGAGTCGACGCAACACGTAGCCACGACCCTCGTTGCCCGGGATGACGCCGTCGCTGATGAGGAACGTGGCCCCGCGGGCGTGCTCAGCTACCACCCTCAGCGAAACGTCTGTGTCGTGGTCGGCGCCGTACTTCACGCCAGCCAATTCGCCTACCTTACCGATGATCGGTTGATAAAGATCCGTATCGTAGACGTTGCTGACACCCTGGACGATGACGGCCGCGCGCTCCAGGCCCATCCCCGTATCGATATTCGGCTTGGGCAGCGGAGTCATCTCCCCGGTCTGGTCCTGGAAGAACTGCATGAACACCAGGTTCCACATCTCGACAAACCGCTCACACCGGTCACAGTTGGGGTGGCAACCGGGCTGATTCTCTGGTTTCATCCCTGATTCTATCCATACTGCTATCTCGGCAGGGCTGGCTATGGGAGCGCATCCCAGGTGTTCACCAAAATCGTAGTGAATCTCAGAACAGGGGCCGCACGGGCCTTCCGCACCTGGCGGGCCCCACCAGTTGTCGCTCTTACCGTAGCGGTAGAGACGCTCGTCCGGTGTTTTGGCGCTGGCCTGCCACATGTCAGCAACCTCGTCATCGTCCGTGTAGACAGTAATGAAGAGCTTATCCGGGTCCAGCTTCATGTACTCGGTAATGAACTCCCACGCGTAGTCGATGGCCTCTTGCTTGAAGTAATCGCCCACAGAGAAGTTTCCCAGCATCTCGAAGAAGGTCAGGTGTTTGTGGTCGCCCACCTCTTCTATATCGGTGGTTCGAAAGCACTTCTGGGATGAGGTCATCCTGCTACGCGGCGGCGCGGCCTCGCCCAAAAAGTAGGGTTTGAACTGCACCATGCCCGCGGTGGTCAGCAGCAGCGTGGGGTCTCCTGCGGGGATGAGCGAGGAGCTTGGCACCAATAAATGGCCCCGCTCCTGAAAGTAATCTAAGTAACTTTTGCGAAGTTCGTCGACGGTCGGCATTCATCCCTCATGGTTGTGGTTTACAGACAACTGATTAGATTGTATCAAAAACCGGGTACGTCCGAACTACTTGCCATGAAGCCCTTCGACAATCTCAGGGCGAACGGCATACCAAATTGCAGTCATTCAACTTAATTTGGTAGTCGTTGGTAGTCAAGAGACGAGTGGGTTCAGGGCGAGCCCCAGTGCGGGAGCCGCCGCCCTTTGGTGACCGCCAGGAATGTGGGTGTCTGAGGGTGTGCCCCGCCAAGGAGTTCTGCAACCTTTAAGCGGAGGGAACAGCGAACTTCTCCAGCAATGCTATCGTCGTTTTCTTCTTGTAGAACGCGGTTTCAAAGGGAGTTCCGTTGCCGTCCCACTTCACAATGATGTGA
>CAJWXP010000026.1 GCA_913049785.1 uncultured Dehalococcoidia bacterium
CCCTCGCTGCTTTATCGAAAGCCTCGCCCGCCGCATCGTCGCGAGTGCTGCCCAGGAGTTCGTAGTCGCCGTGGCCTCGCATCAACACAAGCTCCGTGTGACCGCCTGACACCAGCAGGCAGACCATGGGGAAGCCGATAGCATCCTCCGGCGTTGGGCCCTCCTCCAGCCATCCCGCGTACATGTGCCCCTCAAGGTGGTTCATTCCGTACAAGGGAGCGCCTAGACCAAGGGCGATGCCCTTAGCGTAGTTGACGCCGACTAGCAGCGACCCCGCCAGCCCGGGGCCAGCGGTGACGGCTATAGCGTCGAGGTCGTTGGGGGCCACGCCTGCTTCGGCGAGGGCTTTCCGATAGATTGGGGTGATGGCCAGCATGTGTTGCCGAGATGCGACTTCAGGTACAACGCCGCCGTATCGAGCGTGCACTTCGACCTGGGAGCTGATGACGTTGGAGAGGATCTGACGGCCATCACGGACGACAGCAATCGCCGTCTCGTCGCAGGAGGTCTCAATGCCAAGGATCAGCATAACTAGCTGGCGGGGGTGTTGAGAATGATCGCCAGGAAGAGGGGGTCCTCTCCCATCAGGAGGCTCAACTTCTCCACCGCTGCCTGGGGGGATGTGGACATGATGTTCTCCAGGCCGTCGTAGCCAACCGCGTCCTCAAGAGAACCGCTGGCCACCAGCAGAGACTCGTCCGGGTTGAGGGCAGGGCGAGCCATGGTCACTTCGATGGGGTCTGACGATGTGCCCAGTACCGGGGAAGACGTCCCCTGCACTGCCGGGGTTATCTTGGCGACACCGTGTCGGTCTCGTAGGTACATGACAGCGTCGCCGACGACTGCCAGGTACGCTTCATCGCCTCGCATCGCCAGACACGTGACTCCGACGCCTACTCGCGATGCCATGTCGCGGGGCGCGTTGGCGGCTTCAAGGTCTTTGTGGCACGTCTGGAACGCATCGCCCAGCACGGTGGTCAGGGACGCTCGACTTCCACTGGTGAGGCTCTTCTGGAAGGAGGTGAGCGCACGTTGGCACAGGGCAGCCGCTTCTGTGGCGCTTGATTCTATCAGGAGGTGGAAGGTCACGGAGTCCTGGCTCCCTTTCCCGGGGAACGTGGCATAGAACGGAGAGGGGTTACCCTGCGGGTTCCCTTCACGGACTACAAGGGGTGTGATCTGTGGTGCTCCGGCCATGCGAACCTCCATATGCGAGTCGTGTCCACATCATACGGTGTAGCTAGAGGCAGGACAAGTCCTGGAGGGTTAAGAGATGAATAGGTCTGGTTGTACTGGCGGGATTGATGGTTGTTGTTGCGGCATGGCAATTGCAAAGGCGAAGGTCTGCGTAGCAGGCGTAAGTGTTACCCAATCAGCAAGAGGAAACCTATCAGGTTCGGTATTGGAACAAGAGGTAAACTATGCCTGAGTCCAGAAGTCAACGCAGAGCCCGGGTACGCAACCACCCGTCTGAAGGGGGAGGGAGTACAACTCCCTGGGGGCAGATACTGGGTGTGATAGCCGCCTTGGGGGGAACCCTGACGGTCTATATCATCTTCAATGCCAGCCTCAGCGTGAACGAGCCCATCCGCAACGTCATTGCCGATGTGACCGCTTCACTACTGCGCTTGTCAGGGAGCCATGTGACCAATGAGGGGTCTCTCCTCCGCACCGGTGACCTGCAGTTTGCCATTGTAACCAACTGTACCCCCGCCGGTCCGCTTCTCCTGTTATGGGGTGGGATGTTGGCGTTCCCAGGGACCCTTCGCTCCAAGCTGACCGGAATGGCTGTGGGTGCGGTTGTGCTTATCAGCCTCAACTTCGTCCGCCTTGTTACCCTGATCATCATCGGAGTGGAGTGGAACTCAGCCCTGGACGTGGCCCATCTGCTGGTATGGCAGTCTGTGATGATCCTAGCGTCAGTGGCAATCTGGTTGACCTGGCTACGGGGTAGCAGCAGGACTGTAGCGGCGTAGGAGCGATGATTGGACTTGGCAGCCGCAACGTTTGCGTGATTTCAGAGTCTGTCAGGGCGATTGGTCCTCTTGGGCATCGTCTTCGCAGTTCTCGCCGCCCCTTGGATGCTCATTGCTCCCGTGTACACGACGATGCGGGAGAGACTTACCTCGCCCTTTCTTCCAGGTGATACGGTGATCTACTCCTCTGGCACGGACCTCTTTTTCACAAACTCCGGCTACGCATTCCTCAGCGTTATCATTGAGGTTGTGGACTCTCTTCTTCTCATGGTCGGTCTGGCGCTACTCACCCCGCTGATCCTGCTGACACCTGCGATGTCATGGACAGCTAGGGGCTATGGGCTCCTTGGGTTGTTTATGATCATGGTTGCAGCGAACGTACTGCTGCTGATCATCTTCGGCTGGTCGTTCCACCGGAACCTTACACCCAGCGGTCAGGTGACACTGGACGGGGTGAGAGCATTGGTCCCTCTTGTGTACATCGCGCTCCCCACCCTGATCTGTGGTGTTTGGGCGTGGCGCTTCTGGCTGCCTTTTTATGACAGGTCTCTTAAAGAGGAGACCTAAACGGGGCAACGCAGGGGTAATCCCGTAAATCGCGCCTAACTGCAGGGGCGGTCAGCTCAAACCCCTAAGGGGCGAAGGTCTTGCGGAACCGTTGCAGGTTTTCCTCAAGCGAGACGTCGGGCCGGTTGGGCTTGTCCCCGCCTTCAACGTCCGCGACGATGCACCACGGGCCGTCCTCCGTCAACGCCCTATCGAACACCTCTTCCAGCGCCTCCAACGTGGACACAGCTTCTACCTTGGGTATGCCCGCCCCGCGCGCCACAGCAGCAAGGTCGGTGACGCCTGCGGTATGCGTCGGTTGACCGCCTGTGCCGCCCCACTGGTGGTTGTCCCAAACGATGTGGATCATGTTCTTTGGATCCTGCCGTGCGATGGTGCCCAGCGACCCAAGGTTCATCAATAGCGAGCCATCGCCGTCCATGACGATGATCTTGCGGTCCGGTGCGGCAAGCGCCACACCCAGGCCGATCGACGATGAGAGCCCCATGGCGCCCCAGGTGTACAGGTTGGCGTCCCGCTGCTCGGACAGGTTGTGGAGATGGAACGTGGTGCCGCCAAGGTTGGCGATGATCGGCTCGTCCTTCACCCGGTCAAGGACTGACTGGATAGCATCGACCCTAAGCATCGCGACCTCCTGTGAGCAGAGTGGAGAGGAGGTTGGCTACGGGCAGTCTGCCGGCGTAGCACAGAGCTATTCCGCCCTTGATGATCTGGTCAAGCTCGTCCTCTCGGGTCAGGCTGAAGTACTGCAACCCCAGCGAGTCGAGGATGCCGGGTACCGCCCTGGCACCGGGTATCTGCGCCATGTTGAACTCGCCTGGCCCGCCTCGCATGCCGATGAACATGGGGAATGGTATGCGTGATGGGATGTTCAGTGTAGCCAGGGCGTTGATGCAGTTGCCGAAGCCGCTGCTCTGCATGAAGACCGTGCCGCGCTTTCCGGCTGTGTATGCTCCGGAGATGATGCCGATGGCTTCTTCCTCCCGCGAGCATGGGATCATGTGGAAGAAGGGGTCATCTTCCATCTTGCCGAGGATGCGCCAGGTGATCCCGTCCGGCACGTAGGCTACCAGGCTGATGTCCGCGTCCTTGAGCCCCTGGATGATTTGATCCGACCAGGCCATGAAGCTGCTCCTGCTATCGCATTGCGTGCCGAGGATGATAGGCACTCACGATGGCGAATGCAAGAAGGCAGGACGAATCCTGCCTTCTTGCTATGTAAGTCTCTCATATGCCCGGGACTGGCCTGCGAGCCAGAGCCTTTAGTCTCCTCGCCGCAGCGACACGTCTTCAGTCCCCGCCAGGGGCAATATGCTCCCCTAGACGCCGCCGAAGAAGGTGTCAATGAGGTAGAGCCATGTTCCGTCTGCCTGCTGTCGGGCCACCTCAGCAGAGTTCCCGGTTAAGGACACGGCGTTGCCGTCAACGTTGGTGCCGGTCAGACTCCAAGAGTTGGAGACTGCTGCAATGTTTCCGGTCTAGATGACCTGCGAGGGGGGCGCGGTGATTGTGGGTTTCATTGAGAGGAAGCCGGTCATGGTCTCTCGGATAGCAGCGGTGCCCTTCACCATCGTTCCGGGTTCAGGCACAACACAGGCTTCAGATTCGTATAGAGCCACTGCGGCCTCCAGGTCGCCGCTGTTGAGCGCCTGACCAAGCAAGAACCATCAGTTCTTCGGGTGTGTTAGCAGGCATGGAATACCTCCACTTTGTGTGATGGCAGCACCATAGCTACTCATAACAGTAATTGCAAGGGTCAGGTGGCCTGCGCTGTTGTGACCGGGGGCACATCCCCCGGAGAGCGTATGTCTGGGACTGGCCTGCGGGCCAGACGTCTTCAGCCCCCGCCGGAGGCAATAACAGCTTTAATCCCCTTCGCCGCAGCGACACACGCCAGGGACTGGCCTTAGGAGGTCGGTGAAGTGGCCGCCGACTCCTGCCTCAGGAAGGTCAGTTGAGCCTTCAGGTTGTCCTGGCTCAGGAAGCCCTGTCAGTTGCGCGTTACCTTACCGTCGGGGGTGATGAACACCGTGGTAGGCATGGCCTGAACGCCGTACTCTCGGACAGGTTTGGGGTCCTTCGCGAAGCCTGTGGGGTAGCTAATGCCGAACTCACTCAGGAACTGGGTAGCATCTTGGTGGGAGCCCAGCCCGGTGAACGGGCCCACGTCCACGCCCAGCAGGATGAAGTCGTCGCCCTCTGCCTCGTACAGACTCTGGAAGCCAGGCATCTCCGCACGACAGGGAGGACAGTTGCCCGCCCAGAAGTTCAGGATGATGGGTTTGTCTTGATCAAGCAGGCTGATAAAGTTGATCTCATCACCGCCAAGGGTCTCCTGGCCTGTGTAAGCTACAATCTCGAAGTCGCTGGCTGTGGTGCCAGGGATGGCGCGGAATATCCCAAAGACCACCAGGGCAACGAGGAGGAGCGCGGCACCACCTATATACAACATAGAGCGGTTCTTTGGCTGTTTGCCCTGCCTTGCTTGAGCCCTGGTCTGTCCCTTGCCTCGTGATGGGCGTCTGCTTTGCCTGCTGCTCATGGACCTGGCTCCTCCCTGGTCTTTATATGGCCGAGGGCACATCCCCCGGAGTCCATTGCCGGAGGGGAACCCCTCTGGACTCCCCGGGACAAAGCGGCTTTAGTCCTTTCGCCCCAGCGACATATACGCGTTTTAGATGCAGCGAGCCGTCTCTAGATGCAACCCTCGCGTTGACACGAGCGTAAGCTGACCCCAATACTTCTGGCAACCTACATAGATGAGGAGCCCCTATGAACCTGGGTGTCGTGTTGCCGACGGTTGAGCTTGGCCCTGGCCCGCAGATGATCAAAGAGTACGCGCAAACGGCCCAGGGTTTGGGCTATACGCACCTGGTGATACAGGACCACGTGCTTGGGGTAGACCCGGCGGTGCACATCGGCTGGACGCGACCCTACACCAACAAGACCCTCACGCCAGACCCCTTTGTCCAAGCGGCGTTCCTCTCCAGTGCCGTCCCAGGTATGGAGCTGGTGACCGGCGTGGTCGTCCTCACGCAGCGACAGACCGTGCTGGTGGCCAAGCAGGCTGCAGAGGTGGACATCCTCACAGGAGGCAACTTCAGGCTTGGCGTCGGCCTTGGATGGAACAGAGTAGAGTATGCCGCCCTGGTAGAGGACTTCACCAACAGAGGCGTACGGTCTGAAGAGCAGGTGGAGCTGATGCGAGCGTTGTGGACACAGCAGTCCGTCACCTTCGATGGCAAGTGGCACCACATCGATGCCGCTGGTATTAATCCGATGCCCGTCCAGCGACCCATCCCCGTGTGGTTCGGTGGCGCATCTGACGCAGTGCTTAAACGTACCGCTCGCATGGGCGATGGCTGGATCACGTCACCTCAGGTGCAGACATACGAAGCCAACAAGGCGATGCTCGGTCGACTACATGGTTTCGCTGAAGAAGTTGATCGCGACCCCGCCAGTATCGGGATCGAGGGGCGCATCGAGCTGGTCGATCACCCTACCGACGACGATGTGCTGTCCGCCTTCCGGGAGTGGCGAGAAATGGGCGTGGAGATCGTGACGCTCAGCACTCGCTCCGTTGGCCTGGATACGCCACAGAAGCAGATGGATGCCTTAAAACACTACAGGAACCTCGCAGACAGCCTCTGATCACCTAACCATCAAGCGCCCCTTGTGTCGCTGCGGCGAGGAGACTAAAGACACTGCAACTGGCTAGCACCACTCTCCTTAGGTAACCGCACGCAAATAGGTGCAGGAATTATCCTGCTTGGCGGTAGACTTCCATGTTGTCCTGTGGATCGAAACCCACCAGTTCCTGGGCGTTGCTGATGTCCCAGAACCGCCACGTGTTGTTCGATACCCCAAAGAACGTAGCGAACCGAAGAGAGTCCGGCGCAACCACGCATCGCTCAACCAGGTGTGCTAGGTCGCGGTGGCTGAAGATCGTGGCGAAGTGCCGAACGTTGGCGGGCTTGTTATCGGGCCGCACCGTGCCGAAGCGGAGGCAGATCACTGATAGCCCATGCCTGTCTGAGAAGTACCTACCCGCCGCCTCGCCCATCGCCTTCGCAATACCGTAGGGGCCGCTGGGCCTCACGGGCATGTCTGGCGTGATCAGGGGGAACTCGCCAGGTTCCAGCCCGGTGTAGTCGCCGGCGCAGATGTTGGCGTAGGGTTGGTCAAGCTCGTAGTTCTCCGACGCTCGGTTGGAGCTGGCGAAGATGACGCGCTTCACCCCTGCTCGCTTGGCAGCTTCCAGAGCGTTGTAGATGGCGGGGATGTTGTTGCGGTAGGCGGCGTGCCACGGGAGATTACCCTGGGGGCTGTTGGCAAGGTCGATTACCGTATCGATGCCCTCAAACGCTGGTTGGATGGCTTCCAGGTCTGTCATGTCAGCCACAGTCGACTCAAAGCCATCGGCCTTGCGGATGTCGATGCCGGAGACATCGTGTTCTCCCACCAACGCCTCTCGCACGACTCCGCCGATCTGGCCCGATACACCGGTGATAAGGACTCGCTTACCTGCTGCCATACATCGCCTCACATTATAAGATTACAAGTATGGAAATCGCCGCCTTCAAAAACGTAACGGACGGATGATAGAGCGGAGCTGGTTCATGGTCAATGATGGAGTTAATGGACTGGGCTACATCGCCACGCTATTCTCATCGCCCTTGAAACTAAAGGAGGTGTCCCATGGCGATTATTCATCGCAGAGTGTTCTATGCAAGGATCGGCAAGGCAGGCCCGTAGGTCGCGCTTATGAAGGAAGCAGATGGGCTGATGCAGAAGGCGGGGTTCTCATTCAAGAGTCGGTATCTGACCGACTTCCTTTCCGGCCGCAGCGATAGGGTCATCATGGAATGGGGAGTGGAAGACCCCAATGAGATCGGTTCCCTCTACCAGTCGCTAGGAAGTCCTGAAGTCCAGGCAGCGTTCAAAGACTGGGAAGCCCAGATGAACGAACTAGTCGAGTATTCAGAGGTGGAGAACCTGGCAATCGCTTAGTAGTCTTGTGTTGGGGACTGGCCTGCGGGCCAGGGGTCTTCAATCCCCGCCGGAGGCAATACGAGCTTTAGTCTCCTCGCCGCAGCGACACACGACTACCGTGATAGTAGCAATGCCTGGCAAAAGCGAGCGGTGTCCAACAAGTCGGGGATGTTCACGTACTCTCTGTTGGTATGCATGAGGTTTGTGGACATCCCTACCACCACCGCCGGGATGCCGCTGCGGTTGAACACGTTGGCATCGGTGCCACCACCTGTGGGGCCGAGGTGCGGCGTCAGATCGATGTCCCCCAACACGTTCGTCGCCCGCTGAACCATCTCGTGGTCGTTCGGAAGTGTGTACGTGTGGAAATCGACATTCAAATCCTCCACGATCTTGGCGTCCGTGTACTGCTTGCGAGCGGCGTCCAGCGCGTTGGTGATCTGTAGCCGCAGCAGGTCTAGCGTCTCCGTGCTTCGACTCCTGAACTCCCCGGAGAACATAGCCTCCTCGGGTACGGTGTTGCGGACACTTCCGCCGCTAATGGAACCCACGTTAATCGTCGTCTCGTCGTCCAAGCGACCCTGCGGTAGCTGCCCGATGATGTCCGCTGCGATCTTGATGGCTGATAGCCCCAACTCGGGCTCAACACCCGCGTGTGCTGCCCTGCCGGTGATGCGCACGTCAAAGCGGATATACGTTGGGCTGGCGGTGGTGACCATACTCACAGGCCCGTTCCCGTCAAACACCACCGCATGCTTCGCCTGCACCATGGAGTAGTCCAGGTTACGCGCCCCTACCAGGCCGATCTCCTCGCCCCGAGTGAAGATGAGCTGGACGGGGATGCGCGATGCGCCATCTTCTTTGATGACCTCCAGAGCCTCAAGCACTGCTGCGATGCCCGCCTTGCAGTCGCCGCCCAGGATGGTGGTGCCGTCCGACTGGATGATGTCGCCGACGACTTGTGGCTTGATGCCCCGGCCGGGGTCGACGGTGTCCAGGTGAGCTGAGAGCATAAGCGGGTTCGAGCCCTCTTCAGAGGCGAACAGGTTGCCGTGGGCGTCACGACTCGTCACGAAACCCAGGGCTGTAAGGCGTGTGATAAGGTCCTGAGCCATCGCCTCTTCCTCGCCGGAGGGGCTGTCCACCTGCACAATGTCGCAAAACGTTGCAATAAGCCTGTCTTTGTCGATCATCACGGCCTCCTAGAGCTAGTCGCGCCATTGTACACCAAGGTCAGGCGGATGCTACCGGCTCAGGGTGGACCGGTGGCCTCACCCGCACCGCCAGCAGTGAAGCTAGCACCGCCAGCGCGCCGAAGAACGCGAAGGCGATCACGTAGGAGCCACGTAGGTCGTATGCCAGACCGGCAGCAGGCGGCCCTACCCCCAGCCCAGCTATCCACGCCACCTGCGTCATGCCTCGGATCGTGCCAAGGGAGCTCCGACCGTAGTACCGCGCAATGGTGATAAGGATGACCGGGTTATTGCCTGTCGCTATCACCCCCTCAGTGAAGGCGTAGACGTAGGCTACGCTAGGGGAAGAGACCGATAACAGGAAGGCCATGACAAACCCCATCGCCAAGAAATGGAAAGCCAGCGCCACGTTTGACGGAACGACGTCCATGAGCTTGGTCCACAGCGGCGTTCCCACTGCCATCCCGATGGCGAACACCGTGACGAGCGTGGCTGCTATCGTGGCGTCGATGCCCTGGTCAGTGAAGTAGGGGACGCGGTGCACGGCGATGCTGGTGCCTACTGCGCCTCGAACGAACTGCAGTACGACAAGCATCCACAGTGCGGGGGTATGCAGCGCCTCCTTCGATGTCCACTGAATCTCCTGAACAGCTTCGGGCGCAGTCGAGGCCTCGGATGATGGCGTCACCTCGTCGCCGTCGGGTAACAACCCCATGTCCTCGGGACGCCTGCGGATGAACGCCAGCGCTGGAACCACGCCGAATATCAACGTGAAGACGCCCAACGAGGCCCATGCCACTCGCCAGTTGGTGGCGGAGATGATGACCTGCACCAGCGGCGGGAAGATGATCAGGCTCATCTTGTCGCCCATGACCACCCATGCAATGGCCTGAGAGCGTTTTCGGATGAACCAGTTGGATGCGGTGGTCGGTGCGGCCACGGAGACTACGGCCACCAGATTGCTTCGAGCGATGGCCAACAGGGGAAGCAGCATCCACAGACCCTGGGTGAAGGCCAGACCGATGGTGGCGATGCCCTGAGCGAAGCATCCAGCCGCCAACAGCTTTCGCGCGCCGTGCTTGTCCACGATGCGACCCACGAACACCGCGCCTAGAATGCCCACCAATGTGCCGCCGCTGATGCCGCCCGCTATGACGCTGCGACTCCACCCGAACTCGTCGGCGAGGGGCACCACAAAGATGCTGAGGAGCGATATGGCGCTGGTGGCTGCAGAGAGGGTGACGAGCGACGATGCGCCAACGACTATCCAGCCGTAGAACAGCGGCTTTTTGGCAGGGCGTGTCGTATCGGATTTGTTCATGTTCATAAAAAGGTTAGGGGGCCAGCCGTAGTGGCGACCCCCTGAATCATTCCGGTTCGGATTCGATCAGCAGCTGGTGTTAGATACTCAGAGTCTTCGCCAGCATCGCGCGGATCTCCTCAACGGTCGCCTTCTCCCATGCGGGATAGCGCTCCAGTAGGCGTGGGCGGGACAACTTGCGTACCTCGGCCTCTTCCGTCCCCTCTGGAAGCTCCTTGCGGGCGGCCTCTACGAACTCATCGGTCTCCTGATAACCGATGGAAGGCTTCTCTATCTAGTGGCACTGGTAGTCGCCGTCAGCGTTGTAGAAGATCACCGTGGGGATGGAGCGGAACTCGTCGCGGTTCAGGAACTCGTCTGCGATGTCCAGGTTCTCGTCGCGAGGGAACACACGCAGCTCCATACCTGTTGCGTTTGCGATGCGAGTGAATACCGGCAACCCGCGATAGACGTCCGGGCACCAGTCCTCGCCAACCACCAGCATCTTGGCGGCGCCGGATTTGGCAGCCTTGGTGAAGAAGGCGACGTCGTCATCGCTCAGCACGTCCGTCGATGTCGCCGTGTACTCTTCGAACTTGTCGTGGTTGACCTTGATCTGCGCGATGTAGTCGTCGTAGGTGAACCCCGATGCGAACCGCTCCGGTGTCACAACGCTTGTCTATTCTGCCATGTTTCTCCTCCTCGGGATTATGTTTGTAATGAGAGATGCTTTTTGGTGATCCGTCAGGGAATTTAGGTCCAGGATTCGTCCTGGCAAAACCCGCACGCGGGCTTAGACGATGGCTCAGCCCCACTCCCCTTCAAACCCCTCTTCAACGTGACCGTCAGGATGGATGATGAGTGGTACCGACTCGCCGTACTCACGGGCCTCGTCCATAAACGTCTGGCTCTCCTCGACCACCCGCTCTTCGAACTCGATGCCCTTTTCCTTCCACGCAACGCGCAGCTCCTCACAGGTGGGCCAGGTGCGCATCGTATAGACGATGGTCATAGCGGGCATTGCGTTCTCCAATGTCGAATAGGCTGGTTCGATTGGTTTTGCGAGATAGTACACCACAGGCGACACCCTGTCACGGCGTGCTAGCGGAGGTTGAGTGTGGAAGCGTCGCCGCCGGGGAGGATGACGGCGGTGGCGTCCTCGATCATGTTCACCACCGGGTCAGGGTAAACGCCAAGCAAGATTACAGAGATTACCAGTATACCGACCAGTCCGTACAGAAGACCTGGTATCTGAATCGTGCTGCCCTCGCCGTCGGCGGCAGGGTTGATATACATCTCACGGATGACTTTCAGGTAGTAGTAGAGGGAGATGAGGCTGGCAACCATCGCCACACCCGCCAGCCAGAGCAGATCCTCCGCAGCGGCGGCGGAGAAGAGGTAGAACTTGGTGACGAACCCCGCCAGGAAGGGCAGCCCAGCCAACGAGAACAACGAGATGGTGATGGCCGCGGCCAGGAAGGGTGACCGACTCGCTAGTCCTGCGAAATCGGCGATCTCCTCTTTGCCCGTGACATTGTAGAAGGCCGTGATGGCGAAGAACACCGCCAAGTTGGTCACTGAGTACCCTACCAGGTGCACCATGAGGCCGTTGGACGACAGTGTTGAGAGCGCAGCGACACCCATGAGCAGGAAGCCCACCTGGCCCACGCTTGAGTACGCCAGCATACGCTTCACGTTGGTCTGAGCCAGCGCCACTAGGTTGCCGAAGAGCATGGTCAGTGCCGCCAGTCCGGCGATTAGCACGTTCCACTGCTCGATTGCTGGCAGAAGGCCCTCTGCGAAGAGTCGGAGCACCAGCGCGAACGCCGCCACCTTCGAACCCACGGCGATGTACGCCGTTATCGGCATCGGAGCGCCTTCATACACGTCTGGAGCCCACATGTGGAACGGCACAGCCGCCATCTTGAACCCCAGACCGGCAATAAGCAGCGTCAGACCTATCAGCAGCCTGCCATCGATGTCCTCGATGCCCTCGAGAAAGATGGCCATCTCCGCGAAGCTGGTGGTGCCCATCGCGCCATACAGCATAACGATGCCGTAGAGCAGCAAGCCTGACGAGAACGCTCCAAGCAGGATGTACTTGATCGAAGCCTCGTTCGACTTCTTATTCTGCAGGGCGAAGCCGCTGAGGATGTAGAGACAGAAGCTCAACAGCTCCAGCGATAGGTAGGCCGTCAGAAGCTCTCCGGAGGCCGCCATCATCATCATCGCCAGCACGGACAGTAAGAGGATGGCGTAGTACTCGCCGGGGTGCGTCAGGTAGCGGTTCACATAGTGGATCGAACCAAGGATTACCACGCCGCCGATCGCCATCGATAACACCTTGAAAAACAGCGCGTAGTCGTCGATTCGATAAAGGCCGTTGAACAGCGAGTCGTTTTCGTCCAACAAGTATGGGATGGTGAACGCCAGGATCCCTGCCAGGCCGATGACGGACACCCACGCCAGGATGTTCTTCCGCTCTGGGCGCAGGAAGAAGTCCAATGTGAAGATGACAAAGGCCAGTCCCGCTACCAGGAACTCCGGCCAAAGTAACTCAAAATGTACGTCTGCTTCCATCATGAGCCAAACCTTTCCATGATGGGTACGACGCCGCTATCGATGATCTCGACAATGCGGAAAGGATACAGCCCCCACAAGAGCAGGAATCCCGTCAGGAGGACGGCTACGCCCGTCTCCATTCGATTGGCGTCGGTCAGGTCCTTCCATTTATCTTCGTCGATTGGACCGAAAAACACCTTGCCCAACATGCGGAGGATGTACACCGCAGTGATGGCCGCGCCTATCACCGCCAGGACACCCAGAATGGGATAGGTGCGGTACGTGCCGATGAATATCAGGAGCTCTGCGACGAAACTGCTGAACCCCGGGAGGCCAAGGGACGTCAGACCCGCCACTGCAAGGAACACTCCCGTGATGCCCATCCGCTTTCCAAGCCCTTCCAGGACGGTGATGTCACGACTGTGTGTTCGTTGGTAGATGACGCCTACCATGGCGAAGAAGAGGGCCGTCATGATGCCGTGGGAGAACATCTGAAGCACTGCGCCGTCCACTGCAAGGATGTCCAGCGTACCCAGGCCCATGAGGACGTACCCCATATGGCTGACGCTGGAATAGCCGATGACGTACTTCAAGTCCTTCTGGCCCATGGCGGAGATAGCGCCGTAGAGGACGTTCACGGTGCCCAGGCCTATGAGGGTGGGCGCCCAGAATCTCGACCCTACCGGCAGGATGACCATGCCCACAGCCAGGATGCCGAAGGCTCCTAGCTTCATGAGAACACCCGCGTGGAGCATGCTGACAGCTGTCGGCGCGGCGACGTGACCGTCCGGCGACCACGTATGGAAGGGCCAGAGTCCCGCCAGGATGCCGAACCCGATCATCAGGAACGGGTAGTAGAGCTTCTGGAAGCCGTCTGAGAACTCCACCTGCGACAATCCCGCGATGCTGAAGTCAGCGATCCCGGTTATCTCCCTGGCCTCCATCCACATCGCAAGGATGGCAATCCACACAAGGACGCTGCCGGCTACAAGCACCAGCATGACCTTCATCGCGCCGTACTCTTTGGTACGGAGGAAGGTGCCGAAGTCCGTGCTGCTACCCCACACCCCTACAAGCAAGTACATGGGCACAACGGCCAGCTCGTAGAAGAAGAACAGGAAGAAGAGGTCTCTGGACGCGAACACGCCGTAGACCCCTGCCACCAGTAGCATCAACCAGATGAAGAAGTCTTTCGGCCGATGGTCCACGTTCCAGGAGATCAGGACGCCACCGAAGAAGATGATCGCATTAAGTAACACCAGCGGCACCGTTATGCCGGACAGCCCCAGCGTGAACCGGATGCCCAGCGATGGCAGCCATTCGAAATCGACGATGTACTTGGATAGATCATCGCTGGTGTCGAAGGTGATGAACAGGTACGCGGCAATGGCCAGCCCTGAGGCGGCGATGATTCGACTATACCAGTGGATGAGTACATGTCGATCCGCGGGAAAGAACGCCAGGGCGATGGCTCCGAAGAAGGGAGTCGCCACCAGCGTGAAGAGGAGGACGCTGTCTATCCCGTTCACGACACCCACCATGCCAGGGCCAGGCCTAGGAAGCCGACGACCATGCCCATTGCGTACGTGTAGAGCTTGCCGCTCTGCACGTATCGCATGAGCCGACCCGTGGTGGTTGCAATCGCTCCCGTGCCGTTGACGCCGATGTCGTTGATGAAGGCGCGGTCGAAAAACGCGATGAAGCGGCCAAATACCAGCACAACCTTATCGATGACCCACTGGTAGACCTCGTCAACGTAGTATTTGTTGATCAGCACGCGGTGGACGCCGCTGAACCGTCGGATGATGGGTTCTGTCTTCAAGCTTCCCTGCACGTAGGCCAGCCACGTCAGGATGAAGCCGCTGACCGCCAGGGCGATGGAGCCGATGGCGATACCCTTATTCAGGTGGAAAGCCTCCTGGTGTTCGCCTGCAAAGACGAAGTAGCCGAAGCCCTGGTAGGCGTCCGTGTAGTTCAATGCCACAAACCCGATGGTAAGTGCGAGGAAGGCGAATACGAGCATGGGCGCAAGCATCACTACGGGCGACTCGTGGGCGTCCTCGTTCTCAGGTTTGAGCTTGCCAAAGAAGACTGCGAAGAACACTCGGCCCATGTATAACGCCTTCATGAACCCGATCAACAGCGCGATGGACATGAAGAAAAGGCCTCTTCCATCGAACACCGCTGTGATGACCTCGTCCTTGCTGAAGAACCCGCCGAAGGGCGGGATGCCGCCCAGCGAGAGTGCGCCGATGCCGAAGATGACAGCCGTGATGGGCATCTTGCGCCACAAGCCGCCCATCTGCCGGATGTCTGTCTGTCCGCTACCGTGGGAGATGCTGCCAGCGGCAAGGAACAGGATCGCCTTGGAGAAGCCGTGCACCAACAGGTGGAACATGCCCGCCGTGACGCTCCCCGCTCCCAGGGCAAACATCATGAAGCCTAGGTCGGTCAACGTGGAATAGGCCAGAATACGCTTGATGTCTGTCACCACCAGGGCTATTGCAGCTGCGCCTATAGCGGTGAACGCGCCTATCAGCGTCACCATCAGCGCTGCCGATTCAGAGTGTTCGTAGAAGGGGAACATGCGGGCCACCAGGTACACGCCAGCCACAACCATGGTGGCCGAGTGGACCAGCGCGCTGACAGGCGTCGGGCCTTCCATGGCGTCCGGAAGCCAGACGTGGAGCGGGAACTGCGCCGACTTGCCGATGGCCCCCAGGAAGAACAATACCGCAGCGGCCGTGATGACCGTATCTGACAGACCGCCGTTCTCTACCAGAGCGAAGATGGCCGATAGTTCGAACGTGCCTGTTTTGGCGAACAGTAGGAGAATGCCGATGAGCAGTCCAACGTCGCCGATGCGAGTCGTGATGAACGCTTTCTTGGCTGCCTCGGCCGCGGAGCGTCGTTCGTAGAAGAAGCCGATGAGCAGGTAGCTGCAGATACCCACCAGTTCCCAGGCGATGTACAGCAGCAGCAGGTTGTCAGCCATCACCAGAGTCAGCATGGCCGCGGCGAACAGCGAATGGACGGCGAAGAACCAGGTGAAGCGAGGCTCGTGGGCCATGTAGCTCCACGTATAGATCTGAATACCCAGGGCCGCCGCAGTGACTAGGCCCAGCATGACCAGGCTGATGGGGTCTATGACCATGCCCCAGGTGAAGGTCGAGCCGCCCGCTTTCATCCAATCGATGCTGAAGCCGAACGCCTTGACCGCCGGGAGTGATTCCATGGAGAGCCAGTCTGCCAGCACGAACCAGAAGATGATGAAACCCGCCGCCATCGTCCCTGTGGCTGCGATGGCAGACCAGTTGGGTAAGCGTCGACCAGCAGTCGCCAGGAAGAAAAAGGCGATAGCGGGCATTACGGGTATCAGCCAGGCGTATTCCATCATTGGGCTAGCCCAAACCCATATGTGACGACCTTAGCCAATCAAATCTCCTGCATCTCTAGCATTAACCAGAGACAATCAATCTCGTTCAAATCCTGAGTTAATCATTCTCGTGCTGGGTGCAGGGTTGCACCCTGCTACCACTTCATGGAATCGGCTTCATCGACATTTGCTGTAGCCCGTGTCCTATAGAGGCGCAGGATGATGGCCATTGCCAGGCCCACCTCCGCTGCAGCCACCGTGATGACAAAGATCGTGATGACCTGGCCAACCAAACGACCAGGGTCAAGGAAAGCGGCGTACGCAACCGCGTTGATGTTCACCGCGTTGAGCACAAGCTCGATCGACATAAGGATCATGACCGCGTTCCGACGGGCCAACACGCCATAGATACCGATGGCGAAGAGCGCTGCGCTCAGCATTTCGACGTGGTACAGCTCCATTAACTCCGCCCCTCGCGTGACTGGCCGTCGGTATCCGTCCGGGAAGATGAGGCAAGGCCTGCATCTTGGCTCTCCTCTACATCAGAAGCTCGCGCCAGGATGATCGCCCCAATGAGGGCTACCAACAACACCAGCGAAGCTATCTCAAAAGGCACGACCCAGTTGGTGAAGAGTTCAGTGCCCAGCTCTTCAAGACTAGGGCCAGCCAGCTCCTGCGTATCCAGTTTGTTGTTCAGGATGACGCCGCCAAGTACGCCAAAGATGCTCAGCGCGGCTACTGCTGCAACGGCCCACTGGGGGTTGTCGCGCACGTTGGAGAACTCCTCAGCACGAGTCAGCATCAGGGCGAACAGCAGCACGATGGTGATGGCTCCTCCGTAGATGAGGATCTGCACCAGGGCCAGGAACTCCGCCACCAGCAGGATGAATATCCCGGAGATGGAGGCCAGGCTCAGCAGCAAAAAGAGCGCCGCATGGGCCACGTTGCGAGTAGTCACCACGCCTAGCGCTCCACCCAGTATCAGTACCGCTAGGAAGGTAAAGGCTACGGCACTGGCATCCACTATTTGGCCTCTTCGGTGGGTTCGGCTTTAGTCCCCTCACCGGCAGGTGCATTAGCGTCTTTAGTCTCTTCCGCCGTAGCAGCAGACGTGTCACTATCTGGCGTATCTTTAGTCTCCTCCGCCGCAGCGGCAGGCGCCTCAACAACAGCAGCAGCCTTCTCGGCGGCTAGAGCGGCCTTTCTTTCTGCAGGGGAGATCCAGTTTGACTCGGCCTGGTACTTCTTGCCCATCTCCAACAGCACCGGCAGGTCTGACCTGCGACCGTCCCGGGCGTAGTGGCTGATCTCGTGTTCGTGGCTCATCTCAATAGCGTCAAAGTTACAGACCTCAACGCAGATGCCGCATAAGATGCAACGCCCCAGATTGATCTCAAATTCCTCTATCATCTTCCGGCGTGGGCTCTTCCCCTCGGCATGAAGCGGATTGTCCATCATGGTGCCGGACATGCATTGTGTGGGACACATCCGCACGCACACCATGCAGCCTACGCAGTAGGGCTCACCCACATCGGCGTCCCAAGTCAGTGCGGGAAAGCCCACCTGTCGCTCCATCAGGGGCAGGTGCTCCTTGGGGTACTGGGCCGTCACCGGCTTCCGAAGCGATGTCCGGAGCGTCATCAACATACCCTTCAATGTGTTAAGCACGTCGCACCTCCCTTGCCGGTATCAACCTGACCGTTGGGCGTACCTTCTTGGACGCCGTCTTCATATACACGAAGGTGGTGGCAGCTATAAGGATAGTCAGACTCAACACCGTCTGAACCCAGTCCGGCCACTTGTAGAACAGGGCGAAGGCCACCATCAGGAAGTTCAGGAAGGACAGCGGCACAAGCCCCTGCCAGCCGAACGCCATAAGCTGGTCGATGCGAAGTCGCGGTAGCGTGCCTCGCAGCCAGAAGATGACAAGGATCACGGCGTAACACTTGATGAGGAACCATGCCAGTTCCGGTAGCAGAGGCCCGGACCAGCCGCCAAGGAAGAAGATGGTCACCAGGGCAGCTACCAGGAAGGTGTTGATGTACTCACCAAGGAAGAAGATGGACCAGTGTGCGCCGCTGTACTCGATGAACGGCCCGCCCACCAATTCCGATTCCGCCTGGAAGATATCGAAGGGGCTTCGTCCCACCTCCGCCAGCCCCGCCAACAGGAAGATGACCAGCGCCAGTGGTTGCAGCAGGATGTACCAGGTGTTGCCCTGGCCCGTTGCGATGTCTGTAAGGTTCAACGTACCCGCCAGCATAGCGATGGTTATCGCGATGACGATGAGAGGGATCTCATAGCTGATGAGTTGGGCGGCACTCCGTAGCCCGCCGATGATGCCGTACTTGTTGGCTGAGCCCCAGCCCGCCATGATCAACCCGAGGATGGAGAGCACGGACAGTGCCAGAACATAGAGCAGGCCCAGATCCATGTCTCGCAACACCAGGTCTGAGCTGAAGGGAATAACGACCCACACAAGGAAGCTGGGAACGAAGACCGCCAAGGGTGCAGCCCAGTAGATAGGCCTGTCCACCCAGGCGGGCATGATGTCCTCTTTGATGAGCAGCTTGAGTCCGTCCGCTATGGGTTGGAGCAGACCGTAGGGGCCGACGCGCATGGGCCCCATGCGCTGCTGGATACGTGCCAGGACTTTGCGCTCTACCCAGGTGAGAGAAAGAACCACGACGCTGAGGATGCTGAGGAGGGCCAGTGCCTTCCCAAGGAGGAGGGCAGCGTCTTGCCCGCCATAGCCGATGGCTAAAACGACGATGGATACAAGGGCAGCAACAACGAGGGCCAGTGGAATGAGGAGAATCACCGATCCACCTCCCCAAGGACGATGTCCAGGGAGCCCAGGATCATGACGGCATCTGCGATGTAGACGCCCTGCAACATGGGGCGCAGCGCCTGGAGGTTGGCGAACGATGGCGGCCGTACCTTGAGACGATAGGGCTTGTCACCGCCGTCGCTGACCAGGTAGACGCCCATCTCGCCACGAGGTGTCTCCGACCGAAAATACACTTCGCCTTCCGGGGGACGGGGGATGCCGCGAACGCCTGTGGCCTTGATTGGGCCGTCTCGCATTTGCTCCAGAGCCTGACGGACGATGCGAAGCGATTGGCGCATCTCCTCTACGCGCATTGCGTATCGGTCCCAGGTGTCGCCGTTGTTGCCCACGGGGATATCGAAGTCGAATCGGTCATAGACGGAATAGGGCTCGATCACCCGGATGTCGTCAGGGATACCGGAAGCCCGCAGCGATGGCCCTGACAGGCCGTAGTCCAGTGCGTCCTGGCCACTGAGGACGCCTACATCTCTTGAACGGGCTAGGAAGACCTCGTTGTAGGTGAGGAGCTTGTCGCCCTCATCGATGCCACGTTCCAGAGCTGGGAGGATGCCTGCGACACGCTCGGCGAAATCGTCCGGCGGTTCTTCCCGCAGACCGCCGATGCGAAAGTAGTTGTGCATCATCCGTGCGCCGCTGGTGGCCTCAAAGAGGTTCTGGATGCGCTCACGTTCGCGGAAGCCGTACATGATGGGCGTCATCGCTCCGGCGTCCAGGCCCATGGTGCCGTAGAAGAGCATGTGGCTGGATATCCGATTCAGTTCGCAGAGGATGACCCGGATGTATTCGGCGCGGTCAGGGACGGTGATGCCCATGATCTTTTCAACGGTGGAGCAGATAGCAAGCTCCATGTTGTAGTTGCCTATGTAGTCCAAGCGATCGAAGAGCGTGATGATCTGCGGGTAGAGCTCGCCTTCGCACAGCTTCTCAGAACCCCGGTGGAGGTAGCCTATGTGGGGTTCAGCGTCGACGATACGTTCGCCGTCCACCCAGAGCACCATACGGAACACTCCATGGGTAGATGGGTGCTGTGGACCCATGTTCACCATGATGTCTACGGACTCTAGGCGTTGAGCTTCAGTCATTGCTGTGGTCTACCAGGCCGCTACAAATACCGCACCTGCCCCTGTGTGTCTTAGTTATGGCTGAAGGTACGTTGACGCACTCTCACAAGTGCCTCCGTGATGGTACCTCAAGCCGCAGTAGACGCCAATAGTCCAGGAGGTGGCTCCTAACGACTACCGGCGTCCCTGTTCCAGACTCACCTGAGAATGGATCCTCTATCGATTGTTCAAGTCGAGGGTCGTTGCCCCTCTTGGTCGGTTCTCCGGGGCGAATACACTGAAACCAGGTCGCAAATCTACGCTAGAGTCAACAATATAGCACTACTCTAGTAGCCACACTAGATACCTTCTATAGGCATAGATAGAATCTATTGCTTGTAGTTGAGCTATGCCCAGCGCCGGAAGCCTTGCGCCCCCGCGAAGCCGGATGCTGATCACCACTCCTGATAGTCGTGGAACGGGAAGGACTTCAGGCCGGGATGCCCTTCAAAACCCTCGTAGAGCAAAAGGACTTTCAGGTCTGGATGACCCTCAAAGTCCACGCCGAAGAGGTCATGGCCTTCTCGCTCAAACCAGTCGGCGCCGCGCCACACTCCTATCACGGAGGGGACTTTGGGCGATTCCGAGGATGCGTCTACCTTCAACACCATCTTGTGCCGGTGCTCTCTGGACCAGAGGTGATAGACCACTTGTAAGTGGGTCTCGTAGTCAACTACGGAGAGGCATCGGAGGTAGTCAAAGGAGAGGGAAGCGTCTTCTTTCAGGACATCGCAGGCCTTTAAGAGCTGGTCGGACGTCACAGTGATCACAACCTCGTCCAGGGCGGTGGTTACCTCTGGCTGGAACGGCGTCAACGGCCCTGGCAGTAGTGCCATGAGCGCTTCACCTCGCTTGTCCAGTCCGGGGCCAACCGGAGCCGCAGGAGCGTGACCTTTAGCTGCTGGAGCCGGTGTCGTCTCCGGGGAGGGCTGGGGGTCTTTCGGCTGTTCTTCCGCCATACCGCCTCGCATCGTGTTGGATCTTGTCTTGGAGTCGCAGGATGCCTTCCATCAGCGCTTCAGGCCGTGGGGGGCATCCTGGTATGTATACGTCAACGGGCACAATGTGATCTACGCCCATGACCACGGAGTAGGAGCGATAGTAGGGGCCGCCGTTGGTGGCGCAGCTTCCCATCGCAATGACCCACTTGGGCTCAGGCATCTGTTCGTAGAGAAGTTTTATGGGCTCTTCCATCTTCTTCACCACCGTACCTGCGACGATCATTACGTCCGACTGTCGAGGCGACGGCCAGGTGACAACGCCCATGCGATCAAGGTCGTGGTTGGCCATGTAGGTAGACATCATCTCGATTGCGCAGCACGCTAGCCCGAAGGTCAGTGGCCAGAGGGAGTTCTTCCGCGCCATGGCGAACAGGTCTTCGGTCCTTGCGGTGATGATGCCAGGTGCCGCACTTCGGTAGGGTGCGGCGGGGGCTACGTTGCCCTCGGCGATGGAGACTTGGGGCAGCTCCAGGCTGGCGTTCCTACTCCACTTCTGGGACCACGATGGCACCGATGGGCTGATGCCCTTGCTGATGGGTTCCTTGTCTATCGCCACTCAAGGACTCCTTTGCGCCAGCCGTAGAGGACACCGAACAGGAGGATGGCGATGAACATGATCATTTCGTAGAAGACCCACGTGGCGCCTGTGAGGAAGGTCAGTATCCACGGGAACAAGAAGACTGCTTCCACATCAAAGAGGAGGAAGAGGATAGCGAAGATGTAATAGCGGATGTGTATCTGCGACCAGGTGAAGGGCATCGGGGGGATGCCGCACTCGAATGGTAGTTCCTTAGCCTCTGACCGCCGCTTGGGCGCAAGCATGAAGCTTCCCAGGAGCATCCCGCCCATGGCCAAGAGACCGACCACTGCGGCCAGGACGACTGCGATGTAGTTCAGGGCATACCCTTCTGGCATATCCAACCCTCCCTGTAGTGAGACAACTATAGCACAAGGGTGAATCCTTGACCCATATTCCTGCGGTTACCCAAGGCCAGCTCTCTTATACCGACCTGTGTGGTATGTACTGAGGTGCTTGGACTGATCGTCCATCCTGAGCTTGTCGCAAGGACATCCCGATGTCATTCTGAGGAAGCCTAGCGACCGAAGAACCTGATGCCATAGCGTATGAACATTACAAGATTACACTTAAATCCCGCAGTGTGGGGACACAACAAGAACGGGAACGGTTAACTAGACGAACAGAAGCCCGAGAACCTTCTCAGCCCCGAACAAAGGGCACGCGTGCCCGTGCTAGAATGCGCATGCTAACGAACGTGGAGTAGTGATAAGTGAACGCCTTTGCAACCCGATACCTGGCAGCGCTGGAGTACAAAGACTACCGATGGCTGTGGCTTGCGGCCATGAGCGGCGCGTCGGCGTATTGGGCGCTCATCGTAGCGCGAGGTGTCCTTGTGCTGGAGATGTCCGGCTCGTCGGGCATGGTGGGCATCGTCACCTTCGCGGCAATGGCTCCTCGATTCATCATCCCGCCCATTGCAGGCTACCTGGCTGATAGGTTCGACCGCAAAACCGTGCTGGCTACTGTGTATTGGATAAATACAGGCACCACCGTGCTACTAGCTGGCCTCGCCTTCGCCGATGTTCTGGAACTCTGGCATCTTATGACCCTTTCAGTGATGAATGGAACTGCCCGTACCTTCCAAATGACCTCTACAGCGGCTCTGGTGCCCAACCTTGTGCCACGAGACCGCATGCTCAACGCGGTATCTCTCAATGCCGCCACCCAACAGGGTTCAAGGCTCTTTGGACCCGGGCTCATCGCTCCACTGCTCATCTTCTACGGAACTGACGCCGCTTTCCTGCTCAGCGCAGGATTCTACGCCTTGGGTCTGATCATGGTCAGTCGTATCCAAACGCACTCAACCGGAAACATCGGCCCCGGAACGAACATGCTGGCTAGCCTTGGCGCTGCGGCGGTGGTCGTCTATCAGAACCCCAAGCTGCGAGTCCTGTTCATCATCGTGGCCCTGCACTGTTCCATGACCATGTCGTTCGAGTCGATGCTGCCGATCTTCTCGCGCGACGTGCTTGGCAGCGGCAGCGTCGGCGTAAGCTACCTGATGATGTCCGTAGGCGCCGGCGGATTGGCGTCGGCGTTGTTCATTGCAGGTGTGCAGGAGGACCGCATGCGGGGCAGGTTGTTGCTGGTGGCGGGCGTCCTTAGCGGCCTATCGATGCTCGCGTTGGCTGCGTCGCCGAACATCGTGCTGGCCAGCCTGTCAGCCGCCGTTATGGGAGCATCTCAGGCAGCGTTCATGACGTTGTTGGCCGCAATGGTGCAGATGATGGCACCCGATGAGATGCGAGGTCGCATCAGCGGCCTGAACCAGATCAACATCGGCGGGACAATGGCCATGGTCAACCTGGGCAACGGCTTCATCGCCGACGCCGTAGGATCTTCGGCTGTCCTAACGACCCTGGGCATCGGTTTTGTGGTGGTCATGCTCCTCAGCCTGCTGGTGACCACCCTTCGCAACGTCTATGTAGGCGGCGTCCCCACCCCTGCCCCGGCCGCCTAGCATGGACGATCAGGAGTTCATCCAGAACATGCAGAAGCGCATCGAGGACAGCGCCGGTGTGGCTATCACGTTGGAGCTCGACAACGACCAGCGTGAGGACATCGATGTGTTCTTTAGCGGTGAGAAGCCCCGTGTGGTGATTGGCGCCGATGCCCTGGTGCAAGCTGGCCTGGCCAGGATGTTCATGCAGTTCGCCATCCTCTGCCTCAAGGAAGGCCGCAAGGTGGAACAAGAAGAATTCCTTCGGTTCCTCCGCCGCAACTAGCCAGGGCTCGCCCTGGACCCGTATAACTGGGGACTGGCCTGAGGCCAGGGGGCAGGGGCCTTTAGTCCCCTCGCCGCATCGACATATGCCTACTGCGCTACGAACTCTTCCGTGACCTGGCCGTTCACGATGACTGTGTACGTCTCGCCCGACTGGAAGTCCGTGCCAAGCGCGACTGTCGTCTGTACCACAGGTAGGTCCCTGGTGCAGGGTGCGTTCTCGTCGGCCACCTCCAGGTTGTACACGGTGATCGCTATGGTGGTGTCGAACCCATGAGCAACGTCGTAGCCGTAGTGTTGCGAGCAGCTGCTCCCCCTGGGCAGGCGGGAGGCGATGACCACGTTGTACTGCACCGGGAACGATTCCAGCATCAACAGTTCAACATCCTCGATGGGTGCAAGTGCCAGCTTCATGGCTTGCCCCTCCGGGTCGCGGGCGAGGAACGTGTTGGTGACCTTGTCGTTCACCACGACGCTGTAGCTCTGACCGACCTCGAAGTCGTTGCCGAGCGGGATGGTCGTCTCGATGATGGGGAGGTCTGCGGTGCAAGGGGCAAGTACACCGGGCGCGATGTGCAGGTTGGTCATGGTGACTCGAATGATGTTCCCGTTACGGTCCACGTCGTACCCCGCGAACTGCGAGCAGATGCTGCCCATGGGCAGCGGTGAGATGAGCACCAGGGAAACATCAGTAATGTCTGTGCCCGACGTGACAACGTCGACGGTCTCCACCGTTGCTGGGCTGGTGATCCACCCGCCACGGTTGGTGTCTCGTGCGACGAATCCGTTGGTCACTTCGCCGTTGACTATGACATCGTAGGTCTCGCCGGGGGTGAGGACAGCCTGTATCGGCATGATTGTCTCAATGAAGCCGATGTCCGCGGTGCATGCCACCAGCTGCCCCGGCACTACGACCAGGTGCGTCAGGGTGACGTTGATCGTATTGCCTTCAAGTGTCTGGGTGAACCCTTCAAACGATGAGCAACTGCTGCTGTTGAGTATCGATATGACCTTCAGCGACACGTCCGTGGGGTCTGTGTCTGAAACGATGACCTCCACGCTCTCTATCTGAGCGGGCGCGCTGACCATCTCAAATCCAGGCAGGGTGTTATCGATGGGGGCTGGTGTTGGAGCAATAGGAACTGGTGTTGGTTCAGCAGGTGCTGTCGCGATGGGCTGCGCTCCAGCCGATGGCGGTGTGGATGCCGGGGTCTGTGTGCCTCCGCTGCTGCATGCCGCGATGATTGCCAAAAGTGCAATCGCCATTAGCATTGTTGTCACGAATCTGGTGGTCATGGGTCTCTCCTCCGTCGTCTTTTCTCTTCACTGGAATTGACGCGAGGATTCGCAATTCGGTTCCGCACATGTTGGGGACTGGTCTGCGGGCCAGACGCTTTAGTCCCCTCGCCGCAGCGACATAGGCCTAGCCCTGTTCGGCCAGGAGCTTGGCGGCGTTGGCGTTGGCCTCTACGAACGTGTTGGTGATGCTGTCCGGCCCCAGGGGCTGTTCAGGTGATGCGTCGTCGGCCCACTCGCTGCGGCCCGGCTTGAAGAAGTCGCCGCCGTATACGTGAATGGCGGGGGTGTACGTCATCAGCGGGTTAGCGACTTTATGGATGATGTCCCTGCCCAGGACGGCGACATCTTTGCCCTCCATCGTCTTGCCATTGACTGTGTCCAGTCCCTGGCCGTCTGCGCGACGCTTGTAGAAGATGTTGTCCTCGCGTCCACCGTACACGCCGATGACCGCCCACATGCGGTGGTCGTGAGGGAACAGGTTCATGTGTGGGGGCCAGACAAAGTGCATCACCGTGAGGTCGTCGGAGCGATAGAGCGGCTGGACGTTGTCCAACGTGTCCGGCGTCCAAAGGCGCGCAGCAACTCGTCAGGTGCGGAGACTGTGCGCTCCATCAACTCCTTCATTGCTATTTCTGGAGTGCTCTCCGCCAAGGCTGCTCGACACTCCTCTAGAAATCCTTCAACCTCGAACATGTGTGTACCCTCTCTTTTTGCTAGGGCCGACAACTTACACAACCCAGACATCCTTGCCGACCGTCAGGGAACCCAGGTGCAGGACGAGTCCTGCCTAGCTACTACAGCTTGCCGGAGGCCTGTCGGATGTCCTCGATCTGCTGCAGAAGCGCATCGTCGTCCAGCGTGATATCGATGGGCTTGCCGAAGGGCTGTGGGAAGTTGGTGTGGGTGGTGTAGTAGACCTCTAGGTAGTTGTTCTCCGGATCCCGGAAATAGATGCTGGCGGTGTTGCCGTGGGTGATGATGCTCTCCTCTTTCACGCCCTCTTCCTGGAAGACTTTGTGGAAGGCCTTCAGGTCCGCAAGGCTGTCCACGTGCATGGAGAGCTGTTGGATGAGCTTGGCGTCCTCCGGGGCCGTTCGACCCGATGTCAGCAGCAGTTCATGGTGCTCGGTTTCCGGTTGGGCTGATAGGAACACGGCCTCGCGCTCCGGCGGGAACGTGTCTGTGACCGTGAAGCCCAGAACCCGAGTGTAGAAGTCTAACATCTTTGGAAAATCATTGACGTGCAGGCCTATGTGGCCTAGTGAGCTTACCTTTGGCATTTTCGTGTCCTCCCATCGTCCTCGGCCCCGCCCCTGCGAGGCGTAAAGTGAGTATGGCTACGGTACCGCCGAAGTGATGCTTGGTCAACTGGGTATATGTCGCTTCGGCGAGAGGGCTAAAGCCTCGGCGCCCGGCCCTCAGGCCAGTCCCCGGCATACGCGCTGCCGCGAGGCGCCAGGGCACCGCCCTGCGCCTGACTCGCAAGTCAGTCCCCAACATATGTGCCCCAACATATGTGGTTGACAGAACCATCTCACCTGCGGAGACTACGAGCAAAATCCGCCGTAATTCCACGAAGTATTACGTTTTGGGGAGGGAATAATGCTGACACCTGTCGATAATGTTTACCTGACCAGAGTCGGGCCAGGGACGCCCATGGGAGACCTGCTCCGGCAGTTCTGGACGCCGTTCCTGCCGTCACGAGACTTGCCTGAGAAGGATGGAAACATCAAGCGGGTTAAGTTGCTGGGTGAGGATCTGGTAGCCTTCCGGGACACCAACGGCGATGTGGGATTGATCGCCGAGAACTGCCCCCATCGTGGTGCGTCGCTGTTCTTCGGTCGTAACGAGAACTACGGCCTTGCCTGTAACTACCACGGCTGGAAGTACGATGTCACCGGCGCGTGCGTGGACATGCCCAACGAGCCTACAGAAAGCAACTTCAAGGACAAGGTCCGGGTGACCGCTTACCCGTGCCATGAAGTGAATCGGATGATCTGGACGTACATGGGATCGCGTGAGACTCCGCCGCCATTCCCCGCCTTCGAAGTGAACACGCTGCCGATCGACCAGGTCTTCGAGCCGAGCATCATGGTTGAGGAGTGCAACTGGATCCAAGGGCTGGAAGGCGATCTTGACTCCTCCCACGTGCCCTTCATCCATGGCCGCATCGCCAAAGACTCTCCCGACCCGCCAGGTTGGGGTAGAGGATCCTGGGTCGATGATAGAGCGCCTGTGCTGGACGTAGTGCCCACACTCTATGGAGCAGTGTACTCGGCCAAGCGTGTGTGGAACGATCAGGGGGAGCGGTGGCATCGCATCACTCAGTACGTCATGCCCTTCTACACCATGATCGCAGCAGGAAGCCCCAACGGGTGCTCCGCGCGGGCGTGGGTGCCCATAGACGACGAGTATCACATGCTCATTAACATGCACGGGCGGTTGGAAGGCACCATCTCTGCGGAGGAGCAGGAGCGAGCGTGGCAGCCTTATGCCAACTCTGGTGGGTACGTTCCAGAGACGCCGGACCCTAGGACGCGCTACCACACAGCCGCCAACAAGACCAATGACTATGCCATCAACTATGACATCCAGAAGACCGCCAACATGTCCGGCATCCCACGCGGCGGCAACCTCCAGGACAGAGCAATGACAGAGACCATGGGGGTCATCTATGACCGCACACGGGAGCACCTAGGGACCAGTGACCGGATGATCATCGCAGTGCGACAGCGGTTGATGTCCGCAGCCAGGGATTTCCAGGAAGACGGCACACCTCCGGCCCATGTGGACAATACCAAGCTGTACCGGATTCGGTCAGCATCTGCCATCTTGCCGGAAGGAGCGGACTGGCAGGAGGAGACCAGGGAGAACCGTGACGCCGATGCCGGAGCGCCCGTGTCGTTTGTGCCGCTGACGTAGAGCGAACCCCTTAATGTCGCTGCGGCGAGGGGACTAAAGATCCTTCTCGCCCACTGCCAACATTGGGGAGGCCAGAGGGGTATCCCTCTGGCAAGGGGCTCCGGGGGATGTGCCCCCGGCATACACGCCCAGTTGACAGGATGGCCTTGCCAGCGGAGACTACGGGCAATTTCAACACAAGTTTAGGGGAGGATTGACCAATGCCTTGGATCAAAGTGATACAGGAACATGAAGCCGAAGGCGAACTGTTGGACGCATATGAGCGCATGCGACAGGTGAACATCGACTACAACGATGAGTTCACTCGTGACGCACCGCCTGGGCCGCCCACCGCACACCCGGTGACACCGCCGGAGCTGGCCAGCCTGAACCCGCTGTCCATGTTGTACGGCAGGCAGTTCATGATGCACGTCATGCGCGGAGACTCTCGAGTCACACCCGCAGAGCGAGAGATGATCGCAACCGTGACCTCGCTGGCCAACAACTGCCGTTACTGAACCATCGCACACGCAGGGGCCCTGCGTAGAGTTGGTGGCGATGACCTCCTGGCGGAGTTCATCCAGAACGATTGGCGGAAGGCGGATCTTAACGACGCCCAACGCGCCATGCTTGAGTACACAGAGAAGCTGACCCTGACTCCTGCCATGATGGAGGAGAAGGACGTTCAAGCTCTCCGAGATGTGGGTTGGACAGATCGCGATGTCCTGGACATCGCGTCCGCGTGCGCCTACTTCAACTTCCGAGTGCGCATCGTCGATGGTCTGGGTCTTGAGACCTCGGACCAGACGGCGGAGCGAGCCACCCAAGCCCGCGATCATGCCAAGACGCTTGCTGCAGAGAAGGGCGTCAACCTCCCCGGCGATATCTGGGGTGTTGGCGAGCAGGCAAAGTCGGCTAAGGACAAGACCACCGCTGGCTAAACATATGTTGCTGTGGCGAGGGGACTAAAGACCCCTGGTCCATAGGCCAGTTTCAGACGTAGAGATAGAAGGAGCCCGTTCTCGAAAGGGAGCGGGCTCCTTGGCGTATGGAGGCCAACTCGGTTCCCCTTGCCAGCAAGTCAGTCCCCTCATATGCCGCTTAAGCAAGGGGACTAAAGTACCCGTCACTCTGGCCCTCAGGCCAGTCCATTGCATACGTGATATAGTGCGGGCCACCGGAAAACAATCGGGGGAGGATGAGAAGATGCCGTGGATCAAGGTAATCCGAGAGACCGAGTCTGAAGGCGAGCTGAAAGAGACATACGCAAAGATGCGTGAGGTCAACAACTCCTTTGACGGTTCCTTTACTGACACACTTGTGCAGGAAAATCGACCCGTCGGCCCACCCACTTTATCCAGCCTCAACCCCAAGGCCATGCTTCTTGCCAGGGAGCTGATGATGGAGATCATGCGCGGAGAATCGCGTCTCACCCCGGCCCAGCGCGAAATGATAGCCACCGTGACTTCGCTCGCCAACAACTGCCGTTACTGAACCGTTGCACACGCAGGGGCCCTGCGTAGAGTGAGCGACGATGACCTGAACGCCGAATTCATCCAGAACGATTGGCGTAAGGCCGACCTGACGGTGGGTGAGCGTGCCATGCTGGAGTGGGCAGAGAAGCTGTCAAACACACCCGCCATGATGACAGAGGACGATATCCAGGGATTGCGAGATGCCGGTTGGGATGACAGGGACATCCTGGACATAGCCCACGTGTGCGCCTACTTCAACTTCCGCGTGCGCATGGTGGATGGCCTGGGGTTAGAGACATCGGACCAGTCCGCTGAGCGCGCCTCGGACGCTCGTGCCCACGCTGCCGAGCTGGCGAAGGAAAAGGGTGTCGCTTTGCCGTCAGACATCTGGGGCGTTGGCGAGCAGGCAAAGGCTGCCAAAGCCAGGGCTTAGCCATGTACCTACACCTTGAACTCAAAGCAGTCCCCAACGATCGACTCACCGAAGGCATTGAGCGGCTGAACGATATGCACAACCTGATGGCCCAGACCCCGGGGTTCCATGAGGCTCAGATGTGGCGATACCTTGGCGCCCCCGGCCAGTACCTCATCGTGAGGACATGGCAGGACGCGGATGCCCATCAGGCGTACCGTGACACTCCGGCGGCAAAGTCCTTCAGCGTTGGCAGAGCGACGCCGATGCCCTACAAGAACCTGGTGGTGCAGCATTGGGACGAAGTGGTGCGCTCCCCCGGCGATGCGAGCGGCGATTTCATGGTGCGCTCTCTCCACAATGTGGGTGCAGGTAGCGACGATACGTATCTGGATAGTCGACGGCAGCGCGATGCCCTGGCCACGAAGGCTGGCGGCGTGGTGGATGTTCGCACGTATAGGCCCCTCACCGGCATCGATGACGTGACCGAAGCCCTGGTGCTGGAGCGTCGCACCGACCGTGCTGGCTACGATGCTCTTCTGGAGTCCGCCGCCTCCAACGACTACGAGGCCAGTGTGGCCTCCACCCTCTACACCACGGCACTTGTTGAGTGCTATCAGCTAGTTCAGGAAGTACTGCCGGCAAGAGTCGACGGCGTAGCCGTTGTCCAGCC
>CAJWXP010000027.1 GCA_913049785.1 uncultured Dehalococcoidia bacterium
AGTTGGTAACCGTAGGCGGTTTTTGTGAGCTTGGCCGCGACGCATTTTGGGATCGTTTTGGGCTCTTCCAGCTGCAAGGTTTGACCGTCGATATTGCTGCGCAGTTCGATACTGCGTTCAAAAGGCGGGTTCGACATCGGTAACTCTCCAAAGTCGACATGTGCAACCGGGGTTGCTTTGATCGGGCTCCGGATCCCAAAGTGGAACCGGACGCGTTGCGAACTGTAGCGCTGGAATTTACCGTGGATGTGTTTGAAGGTGACATTGCCCAGTTCCTCGCTGTTGGGGCTGTCGACAGCTTCCTTATCTTTGGTTTTCAGGGTGAGTCGGAGGATGACTTCATCGCCTTTGGCGAGCTCGATAACAAACCCAGCGCCCGCGTCGAAGCGCTTGGAAAGGCGTGCGCAGACGCTGGCCTGGACATCGACCTACCGAAGGACATCCATGCGGCCATGTGGGCGAAGTTCATGTTCATCTCTGCATTTAGCGGCGTGGGCGCCGTGACACGTTCGCCTGCTGGTGTGACCAGGGCGCTCCCGGAGACACGCTCCATGCTGGAATCAGCGATGACCGAGGCCTACAACGTTGCAATCGCTCGGGGCATAGCGTTGGCCGACGACGCTGTTGCCACTGGCATGAAGGCCATTGACCGCCAGCCGGAGGTCGGTGAAGCATCTATGCAGCGCGACATCATGGACGGCAAACCGTCAGAGTTGGACTCCCAAACAGGTGCGGTGGTACGTTTGGGGAAAGAGTCCGGCGTCGCTACGCCTACCCATGATTTCATCTACCGTAGCCTGTTGCCACAGGAGACCAAGGCTCGGCAGCAAGGCTAGGTCTATGTGTGCTCCGCAGGAGACTAAAGCCCGGGCAAGTTAAGCCGCAGCGAAAATTAGGAGAACCAGATGACACGCATAGCAGTCATAGACGATTACCAGGGGGTCGCGCACCGCATGGCGGACTGGGACTCCCTGCCGACTGGCACTACGGTGGACTTCTATCCTGACCACCTCTCAGACCACGACGCCCTGGTGGACCGGCTTGGCGACTATGAGATCGTCCAATTCATGCGGGAGCGCACGCCGTTCACCAAGCCGCTGCTGGATGCCCTGCCAAAGCTTAAACTCCTATCAGGCACCGGCGGCGGATTCAGAAGCTTCGACATCGACGCAGCTACGGAGCGAGGCGTGTTGATTACACGCAGTGGCGGAGCTGGAAGCAGTACAGAAGAACTAGCGTGGGCCCTCATCCTCGCGGTGGCAAGAAGCCTTCCGCAGGAAGACCGAGCTATGCGAGAAGGTAGATGGCAAACCACATTGGGCGTGGGGCTTTCTGGGCGGAACCTCGGCATCATCGGCCTGGGTCGACTGGGTTCCAGAGTGGCCAAAATCGGCCAGGCGTTCTTCATGGAGCTGCTGGCGTGGAGCCCGTGGCAGACGGCTGAACGAGCCGCAGAGAACGGTGCCAAGTACCTCCCACGAGAAGAGTTCTTTGCCCAGGCCGATGTCATTACCATCCACATTCCCCTCACGGACGAGAGCACGGGCCTAGTCAATGCGGAAGACTTGAAGAACATGAAACCTAGCGCCTATCTCATCAACACATCCCGAGGTCCTATCGTCAACGAAGGTGATTTGGTCACAGCCTTGCAGGAGGGCAGCATCGCGGGAGCAGGGCTGGACGTGTTTGACGAAGAGCCGCTTCCCATCGACCACCCCCTGCTGAAGCTGCCCAACACAGTCCTGACGCCTCATATCGGATTTGTATCGGAAGAAAGCTACCGGGCGTTCTACGGCAATGCGCTGGACAACATCAAAGCGTACCTAGCGGGCAACCCCACCAACATGGTCAACCCGGAAGCTATGAACCATCGTAAGGGCTAAGCCCTTAACCCATATGCCTGGTGGTTATCTTTGGGTCGAGGCTGCTTCCCGACCGTTCGTCGTGAGCTTCTCGAAGAGCGGGCGAGCTCACTTGAAACGTAGGCACTCAAAGACTACACTCGACGCACTTTAAAGCGAGTGAGGTCTACTATGCCTACGTTCACCCACGATTACCTACGCAACGCTGCCTTCCAGATATTCAAGGCCGCCGGAACCCCTGACCAGGCTGCCCATGCCGTTGCCGAGGGGCTCATCAGCTCCAACCTGGCAGGCCACGATTCCCACGGCGTCGGCCAAGTGCCGATCTATGTCAATCGCATCAAGGCGGGGCATATCGTGCCTGACGCGCCCTTCGAGATCGAGAAGGAGACGCGCACCACAGCGGTCATCAACGGCAACTGGGGCTTCGGGTTCGATGTGACCGACCGCGCCACGGACATCCTCATCGAGAAGGCGCTGGAGCAGAACATCGCCGCGGTTACCGTGTACCAGCAGAGCCACATCGGTCGACTCACACCCTACGCAGCCAAGTGCGCCGAGCAGGGTCTGGCAGCCATCATGTTCACCGACTCGGGTCGGACGGCCAAGGCTGTGGCGCCCTTTGGTGGACGAGGTCGAAGGTTGGGTACCAACCCCATCTGCATCTGCGTGCCATCGAACGAGGACGGCCCGGTGTTCATCGATATGGCAAGCAGCGCGGTGGCAGCTAACAAGCTCGCCGTGTATCGCAGGCGCAACGAGCCCGTCCCTGAAGGCTGGATCATCGACAAGGACGGCAACCCGACGACCGACCCGAACGCCTACGCGGATGGTGGCGCGCTGCTGCCCGTGGGCGGCGACCTTGGCTACAAGGGCTACGGCCTAAGTTTCATGGGCGAGATCTTCTCCGGCATCATGACCACACTCGGCTTTGGGCTGGACCCGGACGCCAAGCACAACGATGGCAGCTTCATTTCCGCGTGGCGCATCGATGCCTTCTCCGATCTGGAATGGTTCAAGCAGCAGGTGAGCGATTTCATCAAGTTCGTAAAGTCGTCGCCGTTGTCAGCCGGAAGCAAGGGCATCTGGTACCCCGGCGAGATGGAGAAGGACATGGAAGCCAAGCTCCGTAAAGAGGGCATCGCGGTGGAGGACTCCGTCTGGAAGGACATCACCGGCCTCATTGAGGAGTATGGAATTCAAAACGCAGTGGGGACGCCTTAGGCAAACTCCCTACTTCAGGAACTCACTCTGCCACGCGTCGTAGTCGGCGCTGGATAGAGCTTGCGCCATGATCTCGGCAGAGGGCGTCCTATCGCTCATGCCTGCAGGCTGGCCACCGTCGGCGTGGTGCTTCAGCGCGTCGTAGATGCCCTGCACCATCACTTGGAGGGGCAGGTGGCCTTTCAGCGCGATACGCACACCATTGGCTGCCAGGAACTCCTGGTCCTGTATCTCCGCAGGGGCAGAGCCAAGCATCAACGGAATCGTCGTGGCGGCGCGTATAGCCTGCACGTGTTCTTTTGTTGAGAGGCCTGTGAAGAACAGGGCGTCCACACCTGCCTCTTCGTAGGCTTTGGCGCGGGTCAACACACCATCGATGCCCTCGATGCCCATCGCGGCGCACCTGCCGATGACCACGGTAGCGGGATCGCGTTTGGCGGCCACGGCAGCCTTCATCTTGCCGACAGCCTCTCGCAGCGATATCACCGCCGCGCCCTGCTTCTCCCCGAAGGGCGTTGGCAACGACGTGTCCTCGATCGACATGGCGCAGACCTCGGCGTTTTCCAGCTCCGACACCGTACGCATGACGTTCATGGCGTTGCCGTAGCCGTGGTCTGAGTCCACCATCAGGCTGATGTCGCTTGCACGGGTGACACGGCGGGCCTGGTCTACGAACTCGCTGAGGGTTATCAGAGTGATATCGGGAGCGCCCAGCACCATGGCGGACGCCACAGAGCCAGCGAACATGCCGACCTCAAACCCCAACGACGACGCTAAACGTGACGAGATAGGATCAAAGATGGAGGCGGGTTGGATGCACTCGTTCTTGGCTAGTTGGGCACGGTATCGCTGTCGTCGCTCAGTGGGGTTCATGGTGCTCCTTCAGAGTTTGTGATGCTCCCACCCTTCGACAGGCTCAGGAGGTCATCGCCAGGATCAACCCTCTATCTCGATTATGTATCCATCCGGGTCTTTGATGTAGGCATATAAGACGTCCGCGCTATGCTGCCCCACGCCCAACACCTCACATCCAAATTTTCGAGCCTCTTCAACCGCAGCTGCATGCTCTTCCTTCGGCACAGGGAATCCGAAATGCTGAAGTCCACCAACTGAGCCATCAACTGGATCATTGGTCTGGTGTAGGGTGAGGACATCATGTCCTTCAGCACTTTCAAGGAACACCAGTGGCCCATGTCGCGCCGTCTCACGCATGCCAAGTAATCCTGTGTAGAAGTTTAGGGACCGCTCCATGTCCGATACGTTTATTTGAATATGATTTAGGCCCATCGTCTTCATGATTACCTCCCCACAATCCATCCACAAATTTTGATCGACCGAACGGTACCATCGCATTCGGGGTCAAGTCTACTGTACTTGCCTACACTGGGATAGCGACCATCCCACAGTGAGAACCTCATAGGCGCGATTGTGGGTTCCGTCTGTCCTTCGATAGGTTCAGGATGGCGTTTTCGCTTTCTGGAGACTAACCTGCGGGCCAGCAGGCCATCCTTTTACTTGTTCAGGATGGCCTACTTCGCCAGGCTGCCGTAGGGCGGGGCGAAGATGACCAGCAGCTTCAACTCTTCAGTGATATCGATGAACTTATGGGGGATATGCCTGTCTACGTAGATGACCGCTCCCTCGCTCACAAGGCGAGTCTCGTCGCCCACCACCCACGTCGCATTGCCGCTCAGAACGTAATAGACCTCGTCCTCCGTATGGGGCTGCTGCAGGTCATCGGCACCGGCGGGCAGGATGTACAGGCTCATACTCAGGGCGTCCCGAAACATGAACCGCAGGGACCGCTCGCCGGAATCGGCATGCTCTTTCAGCAGGTCTTTCAGGTCAAAAACGTCCATGGTCTCCCTATTGCGCGCAGTCTTTGAGGTCGAAGATGCGCCAGGCATCGGCAGGAGATTGTCGAGGGAACAACTCCGGATGCAGTATCTCGGCCATGATCTCAAGCCCGTCCACAGCGCGAGGGCCGGGTCGACTGAAGTATGCCGTAGCGTCCACACCGTACACGTTCCCCTTGCGCACTGCGGTCAGTCCGCCCCACTCGGCGGGGAATGGCGTCATACGGAACTCAAGCTCCATAGCGTCCAAGTGATAGCCGCAGGGCATCACCACGATGACCTCCGGGTCGAATGCGGCTATCTCTTCCCAGGTCACGACTCGCGAAGGCACACCGACATCCACCAAGCTTGTTGTGCCACCCGCAAGCTGCACCATCTGAGGCACCCAGTGGCCTCCGGCGAAGGGCGGATCCATCCATTCGAGCGTGAAGACGCGGGGTTTGTTGGCAGCCTCTTTGGCCTTGAGCGTCACAGCATCGATGCGAGCCTGAAGCCCAGCGACGAGCGTAGCAGCCTGCTCTACCGTCCCCGTTGCCTTGCCGACGTGTTCTATCGTTTCCAGGATGGCGTTCAACGTAGTCGGTTCCAGCGATAGTATGGTGTGATCGCCGCTAATCTGGCGCACCGCGTCCTGCACGGTGTCGTAGGACACTGCACAGACGTCGCACAGTTCCTGGGTGAGGATGAGATCAGGGTCAAGCTTTTCCAAAAGCGCATGGTCCAGCGTGTAGATGCTGCTACCTTCATGGACAGCGCTGGTGACGTGGTTGTGGAGGTCTCTGTTGGACATGCTTGCCGGGTCGATTCCCGCGCTGGTTATCGCTGGCAGCTTCGCGGCCTCAGCGGGGTAATCGCACTCGTGGGTCACGGCCACCAGCTTATCCCCCAACCCCAGCGCAAACACGATCTCCGTGCTGCTTGGTAACAGTGAAATTATGCGGTCAACTGTAGCGTCCATCTTCCCATCCCCCATTCTGGCCCATATGCTGGATATGTAACCAATGGATTGAATCTACTGTCGACGAAGGGTAGTGTCAAGCAACATGCGTATTGTGTCCTGGAACATTCGCGCAGGCGGTGGAGTACGAGTCGAGGCGATTGCTGCTCAGCTTGCTGCGTGGAGCCCTGACATCGTCGCGCTGTCCGAGTATCGAGGCACGCCCGCCAGTCTCTGGCTGGCCGAGGCGTTGGAGCAGCAGGGGTTTATACACCAGCACTCGACAGCCAACCCGCGCACCCCAGCAGTGAACAGCCTGTTGCTAGCATCGCGATGGCCCATGCGCCGCATGCGACCGCGTCCGTCACCTACACAGCCTCGTCGTTGGGCAATGTTCAACATAGCAGCCCCAACGCCATTCGCTATCGGAGCCATGCACGTCCCCAACCGGGTCACCGGACGCAAGAGCGCGTTCCTGAATGACTTGCTCGCGATGGCGCAAGCGTGGCGACGAGGGCCGGCGTTGATTGTTGGCGATACCAACACCGGGCGCATCGGCATCGACGAGGAGTCGCCAGCCTTCGATCGTTTCGAGGATGAATGGATGGTAGCTATGCAAAAGGCGCGTTGGCGTGACGCCTTCCGACACATCCACGGGGTAGACCTGGCCTACACGTGGTACTCACCGAACAAGGGCAACGGCTTCAGGCTGGACGAGGGGTTTGTGAACGCCAGGCTCATCAAGCGCCTGGCGGAAGCCCATTACGTGTGGGGAGAATCGGATGGGAGCACCAGGCGCGACGTCCTTAGCGACCACGCCGCGCTGATTATGGACTTCAACGACTAGCTAGTCCCAGAACCCAGTGGATACGACGCCTTTGGTGACAGGAGGGTAAACCTGGTGGAACATCTCAATGGCACCCCATTGCTCAGTCTCCATCATGGCCGCGACTTCCTGGGCGTCCTCTTGAGATTTGTAGTTGCGCAGTCCTTGGATCTTAGTAGCCTTATTCGCTGTTATGTCAATTTCCACCGTCGCGTTGGCCTCAGGTCCATCAACGTCGAGATCAAACTCCTCTACAAAATTCTTGGGCACTGCGACGTAGAAGAGCCGAGGCCCCTTCTCTGCTATGGCGAGATATTGCTTGAATGCAGCATCCGTCGCCTGGCTCGTAGCAATGTGGTCGTCGTGGTGTGAGATGCCAGTAGGGCCCCACGTGATAACCACGTCCGGCTTAACGCGCTTCATCTCAGCAAGTATCAGACCGACGTGTTCTCCGATGTCGGCATCTTTCAACGTGCCATCGATATAGTCCAGCATAAGCGGTGGGTTCACTCCGTAAGTCTTTAGATTCGCCCGCAACTCCGCCTCTCTCACGGCAGGAAGCTCTTCCCGAGTGAGTACCATACCTCCCGACCCCAGCGCCCCCCACTCTCCTCGCGTGGCCGTAATTACATAGACCTCTACACCCTCCTGGGCGTAGCGCATGAAAGTGCCAGCGGTGACGGTCGTCTCATCATCGGGATGGGAGTACACAGCTAGGATGCATCTACGGGCCATCGATCAAAGCCTCCTGAAGATAGAAAAGATGGGCCGTAGCGTAACGGCTCAAACACAGACTTTACGGGCGAGGTTAGGGTGTGTCAAACCTTGAAAGGCCATGTTTCCAGAGTTGACACCCTCTCTCCGCGTGCATATCCTACCGCCCTACGACACACGTATATTCGACAGCACTTACGGAGGTAGTCATGATTCTGGTCACAGGCGGCATGGGTTTCATAGGAATGCACACGGTCCGGCAACTGCTAGACGCTGGCGAGGACGTGGTCATCGGCGTCCACAGCTCTCGCAGGGAACCAGACATCTTCAAGGACGAGATCGGCAAGCGAGTGCAGATCGCGCAGGTCGATGTCACCAGCGGTTTCGGCCTCATCGATACGATGCAGAAGTACAAGATCACGCGCATGGCCCATATGGTCGCGCCACGCCTGGGCGTCATGGGGCCCGGCGAAGAACTGCGGACCAACATGACTGGCCTGGTCAACGTCCTTGAAAGCGCACGACTGGCAGGCCTTGAGCGCGTGGCCATCGCAAGCTCCGTGTCTGTATATGCAGGGATCAAAGAAGGCCCGTTCACTGAGGACATCACACTCCCAATGAGCTCCACAAACTCCACGGAAGCATATAAAAAGACCTTTGAGATCCTCGGTGGATTTTATGGCTCCCAGACAGGCCTGGACACAGTGTTCATGCGGATCGGCAACATCTTCGGGCCTCTGTACTACAGCGGCTTCAACCTGCCCAGTCGATTGGTCAAGGCCGCAGTTACGGGGCAGCCGCCGGTATACGGCCCCGCAGGGACCCCGTTTGCAGATGACGAGGGAGACTGGACCTTCGTGAAGGATGTATCCAAGGGGATTCAGCTACTCATCATGGCCGACAAGCTGAACCACCCGGTCTACAACATCAGCAGTGGCAGGCCCACCAAGCTCGGAGATATCGCAGACGCAGTGAGCAAGGCGGTCCCCGAAGCAAACTTTGAGTTGCAGCCGGGCAAAAGCCCCAACGCACGGAAGAGTCCGTATTCGGACATCTCACGCATCGCTGCCGACACGGGCTACGGGCCGAATTACGCGCTTAATGACGCGATCGCAGAGTACGCCGACTGGATGAAGGCCACCCCCGAGTGGAGCTAGGAAGGCTAGCCCTCCACCCATATGACCTGGCGGTTACCTAAGAGTGATCCCTGGGCCAAGTCTACCTGACGGTTACCTAAGGGCGATGCCTTGGACCCAAGTGACCCCTAAGCAAGAGTTCTATCAAGGAGCATAAATTGGTAGCAATAAAGACGTATACGATTCCGGGAGTAGCATCTACGGCTCCCGTACCCCTGGCCGTTCGGCGGGGAGACCTGCTGTTCACCTCAGGTGTTATGGGCAAGGAATCTGACGGTAGCCTGTCCGCTGACCCCGGTCGACAAATAGAGCTCGTCTTTCAGCATTTGATCACCCTGGCGACGATGGCAGGTGGCGACAAGGACTCCATCGCCCACATTACCGTCGTCTTGAACGACAGCGTGTACCGGGACCAAGTCAACGAAGTAACAATCAAGCATTGGCCGGACGCGGATAACCGCCCAGCCCGTCACTCTGAACAGGGGTCGACCCCACCCGACGCAATTGTAGAGTGCTACATGATCGCGGACGTGGGACCCAATTCCGGGAAACGCACGATCTATGAGATCGAGGGCGTCTCCCATACCGCACCGATTCCCCTGGGCATGCGCATGGGCGACCTACTGTTTTCAGCCACGATCCAGCCAAGGGAGACGGGCAACTCCCCCGAGGACCCGGAGGAGCAGATCGCCCTCGCTTTCAAGAACACGCAGGACCTGCTGGCGCTGGCCGGTGGCACCATGGACGATATCGCTCACATGAACACCTTCATCAAGGACGCCGATGTCCGAAAGGCATTGAACAGCAAGATCCGTGAGACCTTCCCGGAAGATGATGACCGGCCGGCTCGCCATACCTATCAGGTGCCAATGGCCGGAAAGACTGCGTTCAACTTGGAGTTCATTGCAACTCTTGGCGGGGATAACCGGACCATCTATGAGATTCCCGGCGTTTCCCACAATGCACCCATCCCCCTGGCGGTGATGAAAGGCAACATGCTTTTCTCTTCAACAGTCATGGGCAGAGAGCGGGACACCAGGATGGTGCCGGAGGACCCGCAGGAGCGCATAGCTCTAGCCTTTCAGAACATCAAGGACATCGTCGCGCTCGCAGGCGGGAAACCTGAGAACATCGCGAGGATCAAGGTCGGGATCGCTGAGAGCGCACTCAGAGAGCAGGTCAACGTGGCGTGGCTCAAGGCGTTCCCGAACGAAGCCACCCGTCCCGCCCGTGGCATAAGCGAGGCTTTCATACCAGACGATGCACTGTTTGAGTGCGACTTTGTCGCAGTGTTGGACAAATAAATTTTTAGGTAGTAAGGTACCCAAACGAAATCTCGATTTAGTACCCAAAAGAGGAGGAGACAAATGTTTAAAGGAACCCAAGTCCTAGACGTCCATGGTCACGTTTCCGGACCGCCCGTAGTAAATAGCTGGATCGATATGGGATTCGCGTCTGGTCACATAGGCCAGAGCCCCTATCGCATCGGTGATGGAAAGAGCGGCATCCGTGCAGACGGCGGCACGCTCAGTGATGAGGCGATGATGACAGCCAACCAGCGACACGCTGACTGGATGACTGATCGCAACATCGACGTGCAGGTCATCGGACCTCGCCCGTTCCGAATGATGGGTTGGATGCCCCGGCATTTGCTGCAGCGCTGGTGCGAGTTCACCAACGATACCATCAACCACCAGACACAGAACTTCCCGGACAGGTTCCTGTCCACCACCATGCTCCCCCAGATTGCAGAGGCACCTGACCTCAGCAACTGTGTTCCTGAGTTTGAGTTCAACCTCAAGGAGCGTGGCTTTGTTGGCACGTACCTGAGCCCGGACCCGGATGGTCGCCACAACTCCCCGGGCATGAACGAGGCCTATTGGCACCCGGTTTATGAGAAGTGCCAGGAGTACGACGTGCCAGTGTTCATCCACGGCACCAACTGCTTGGACCCACGCATCGCCCACATCCCGGGCAACTACCAGGTCGGCTTCGTGGTAGAGACGTTCTTGGCCGCACGAATCCTGGCCTACAGTGACCTGTTTGAGAAGTTCCCCAAGCTGCGCATCTGCATCGCCCACGGCGGTGGCGCGCTTGACCGGTTCGTCTCCAGTTCCAACCACAAAGGCAACTACCAGGGCGAGAACCTGTGGTTCGACACCTGCCTGTATGACATTGATTATTTGGCTCTGTCCATCAAACAGTGGGGCGTAGCCCAGACCGCCTTCGGCACCGAGGCCCCTGGTTCCGGTGGTGCGATCCGACAGGCAGAGGATCACCCGTCTCAGTTGAACCTCGGCCGAACTTCTGACGACCTTCTTCCCATCATCGATGCCAATGCGGCATTGTCAGAAGCGGACAAGATCGCCATCATCCACGACAACCCGCTGAAGGTATTCCCTCAGTTCTCCAGGATCAAGGCAGCACAAGCAGCGGGCTAGTTCGCTCCCAAGTATTGGGCAATAAGAAGAGCCTCGGTTCGCATCTGCGGAGCGGGGCTCTTCTCTTTGGGTTCTTATAGCAAAGAATCTTAGGCAAAAAAGAAGGGTTCTAGGTATTGGTTGGCTAGTCGCCGTCCGGTGCAGGGCCTACCGAGCCATGATTATGCCCAGCATGGCTGTCACCCCCCTTGAGGTTGGAGCCCATGTCCAAATCCATGGCCTTTTCCACGGCTTCACCTTTCTCAAGGCGAGACACCATCTCACTCATATGCTCATTGGGCTCATCCTGGAAGGTGTCTTGCATCTTGTTGAAGAAGTTCGCCATTGATCGGGGGTCGGTGTAGTTCACCCCGTCCAGGAGTTCCTGCTTGTTCAAGGTATTCACGTTGAAGGCAGGCTTCATAATCCGAAATGCAGAGAACAACCTTCGGAGGTCGGTGTTTCCACAATGCTCGCACGTGCCTGTCGCGTCGGTTGTCATTGACCTGAAGAAGATTGCGACCTTGGAATTGCAGCCACCACAACGAAATTCATATATAGGCATAGTGGGCACAGTATAGCTGGATACACCTCTAAAGCCAAGTTCGTTGTTGTACACTGGCGCACAGCCCCACACCATCTCCCTCATATCGATAGGAGGTAGGTTATGGCGAAGGCGTTTATCATGATCACGGCGGAGCCCTCTGAGACCCAAAGGATCGGGGAGCGTCTCCGGAACATGCGCGGAGCCGTGGTGTATGAAGTGCTGGGTCCTTTCGATTTCATTGTGGACATGGAGGCCGATACGCCAGAAGACTTGACGTCCGTCTTGCGCAACAATGTCCGCTCTATCTCCGGCGTAAGCGCGACATTGACCTGCACGGTAATCGAGGACAAAGACAAATAGCGGTCACACTCCCACTACGAAAAGAGCACTATGTCTGAGGCAATGGACGCATTGATGGAGCGCGTTATTACATGCCGTGCCTGCCCACGTCTGGTTGAGCACCGCGAGCGCTCCGGCGAGGTCAAGGTCAAGCGATACATGGATTGGGACTACTGGGCCAAACCCGTCCCTACGTTCGGAAGCCCTGACGCAGAGGTCTGCATCATCGGCCTTGCGCCAGCCGCCCACGGAGGGAACCGCACGGGTCGCATGTTCACCGGCGACCCTTCAGCAGACTTCCTGGCAAGCGCATTGCACGAAGCCGGGTTTGCCACTCAGCCCACATCCCAACACCGTGGCGATGGTCTGGAGATGATCAACGCGTGCATCACGTCGGCCGTCAGGTGCGCACCGCCCGAAAACAAACCAACGGTGGAGGAGCAGTCGCGATGTCGACTGTACCTCATTGAAGAATTAGGACTCATGCCCAACGTGAAGGCTGTCCTGGCATTGGGGAAACTGGGCTTTGACAGCTACTTGCGAGTCGCAAAGGAGCAGGGGCTGGCGAGACCCAAGGGTATGGTGTTTGGACACCGTGTGCAGTACGATCTTGGCTCAGGCTTCCCCACCCTCTTCGGCTCGTACCACCCAAGCCCGCACAACACGTACACAGGTCGCCTGACCCATGATGGTCTAGTAGCTGCGTTTCGCGATGTACAGGAGTTCCTCGCCAAAGCCTGAACGTGGTGATGTCGATAAAAGAAGAAGCCCTCCCGTTTGGGAGGGCTTCTTCTTTGCCGTTCTTAGTGTGCTTAGCCGGTGTAAGGCAGAGGCTCGGCGATCATGTCCTTGATGCGGTCCATGATCTCGCTCTGGTCATGCCCACGGTACAGGTTGACACGGTTTCGGTTCGGGTCACCGCCGTGCCAGTACTCGTAGATCTCCTGGCGCATTGCAAAGGATGAAGCCGAGAGGTCATGGGCCAGGCGATACAGTCGAGACTTGTACTCTACGGTCACGTCCTTGCCGCGCATGTACTTGTCCAGGAAGGGACGCAGTTCAGCGTTGGCCAAGTCCTTCTCGCTGGGTTGCATCACGATGCCGGAGCCGCCGATCTGTCGGAGCAGTTCCACCATGCGCTGGGAGAACTGGGCAAAGAACATGTTCATGCCAGTGCCACGACCCACAGACATAAGTCCACCCTGAGTCATGTAAGCGGACTGCTCCAGACCATTTATCGCGTGCCGCCAGATCTCGGTGAACATGATCATCTCACCAAGCTTGGCCGCTACCTCACGGAACTCGCTCACGCCGATGGCCTCCGCGATCATTGATGCTACTGCTGTCATTGTCTTCATCCGCTCATGGATGCGGATGTAGTTGCTCCAGCCCATGAAGTTGGCTCCGCCCGCTAGGCGCTGCACCATGGCGGAGGCGTCATACAGCATGAACACCCGGTCCCAGGGAACCATGACGTTATCAAAGAACAGCATGGAGTCCTGCTCGTCGTACTTCACGCCAAAGGGGTGGCCGAAGGTGCCGGGGTACTGGGATACAGGTTCTCGGCAAATGATCTTCAGACCCTTAGAGTTTGAAGGAATGGAGAACGCCTGAATAAAACGGGGATCAGCACGGCGGACAAAAGTAGCTGAGAGAGAGACGTACGTGTCATTGCTCATGTGGGCCGCAGAGGAAAGTTGCTTGGCACCCGATACGATGATTCCCTCGTTGGTCTCTTCCACCACGTGGAGTGCCAGTTCTTCTTCCTTGATTTGACGGGTCTCGTTCTGAGGCTGCTGACTCCGGTCTACCTGCGGGTCGCCGAGGGCGTGGGTCAGGAAGATGTCATTTTCCTGGCAGTAGGTGTGGTAGTTCACCACGTTCTCGCCAAAGTCACAATGCGGGTTCTTCACCGCGCTCAGTGCTTCCTTGTTGTTGTACAGGCCAAGAACAAACTGAGGGAGCAGGTCCGGGCCTCGGCCAAACTGACCCCAAGCCTGTTGGTTCCAAATCTCACTGTTGCGTCGCTTCTTTTTGAGGTCTTCGATGTTGCGCGGCAGGAGATACGAGAGGCTGCATCGCACGCCGCTGTCCGGGGATACGAAGGTCATCTGATCCCGGTATTCGTCTGTGTGCTGCAACTCATAAATACGAGCCATCTCGTCGATGGTGCTTGCGAAGGCGGGGTGTATGGTGACGTCCTTGACCTTCTCACCATCCAACCAGACCTCTCTACCATCGCGCAGACTTTCCTTGTATCGCGCCGCGTTGTGAGCGCCCTGGGGCTTCTTAGTATCCAAAACCATAGTATCTTCCTCCTATGCCTACGTTCTCCCCCATGGAAACCGCCGGTCATAAACAAAAGGAACAAGAGGTACCCCCCGTAGTCCCTTTGCCCCAAGCTTACGCCGCTGGGGTGCTAAGTCAAGGGCCAATCGGCCCTGCTGACGGCCCCTTTGGGCTGCGCGATGTTGACATGGTTAAGGGGCGAGGATAGCATGTCGCCATTCATCAACCTACCGTGGGTATATTGCGCTCAGGAGGCGACAAATGGCTAACACAGTGCAAGCGGACACCGTAGCTGAAGCATATCTAGAGCTTCTGGCTGCTAGAGGAATAGAGTACTTCTTTGGCAACGCAGGCACAGACTTTGCACCCATCCTGGAGGCGTACGCCAAGCGTTTCAGCCAGGAACAGATGTTGCCGAAGCCCATCCCTGTACCGCATGAGGTGACTGCTGTGGCTATGGCCCACGGCTACACCATGGTGACGGGCAAGCCGCAGGTGGTGATGGTCCATACCCTGCCTGGCACAGCCAACGCAACGGGCAGCATCATCAACGCCTCCCGCGCAAATACGCCCATGCTCTTCACTGCTGGTCGCACCCCCCTAACGGAGGGCGACGAGAGCGGTTCTCGCGATGGCAACATCCACTGGGCCCAGGAGTCTTTTGACCAGGGCTCAATGGTCCGGGAGTGGGTCAAGTGGGACTATGAACTGCGACCGGATGCCGACCTTGAGGGAGTGGTTGACCGCGCCCTCGCCATCACCCAGTCGGAGCCCGCTGGCCCCGTGTACCTGACCCTTCCGCGCGAGGTCTTGGGCAAGAAGATCGAACAGTTCACCTACAGCGATAAGCCACGGATGGCTCCTGCAAAGGATCGCATGGCCTCCGGCGACCTTATTGACCAAGCAGCCAAAGTCCTGACCGCTGCTAAGAACCCGATTTTGATCACCCGAGCCTCAGGGCGAGACCCTGAAGCAGTCCAGCCGCTGGTTGACCTGGCAGAAGCTCTGGGCATGCCGGTCTATGAGGCTGGCATGGCTTTTGTGAACTTCCCCCATAACAACCCTCTACACGCAGGCGGCGATGTAACCAGTGCTGTTCCGGAAGCAGACGCCATTGTCATCCTTGAAGTGGACGTTCCCTGGACGCCCAAGCGCACCAACCCCAAAGAGGATGCAACAATCATCGCGATAGGCGAGGACCCGCTTTTCAGCAAGTACCCCATCCGTGGCTACCGAACAGACTTGACGCTTGCTGGCGCGCCCAAGCACACCCTAAAGGCGTTGACCGAGGCAGTGAAGAAGATCGGTGTTGACGCCAAGACGGTCACAGAGCGCACCGCCAAATACGGTGAGGCTCGCACCAAGCGACTTGCCGCCATCGACGCCAGGGCCGATGCAGGCGTAGGGCAGATCCCCATCAACAAGGCATACTTCAGTAGGGAACTGGCAAAGCACCTTGGCGACGACACCATCCTGCTCTCCGAGTTGGGCGTGGACATGAGCCAGGTGTCATTCACTACTCCCGGAACCACATACGGCATTCCGCCGGCAGGCAGCCTTGGATGGGCCCTCGGCGCATCCCTTGGCGCCAAGCTAGCGGCGCCGGAAAAGACAGTCATCTGCACCCTCGGCGATGGCTCCTATATCTTCGGCTCAGGGACCGCCGCTCACATCGTTTCAGAGGCTCAGAACATCCCCGTGCTGTTCATCGTCTGGAACAACGGTATCTGGAACGCCGTCAAGAGTTCCGCTAAGAACATGAACCCGGACGGCCATGCAGCCAAGACCGACACATGGGCATTGACGACTCTGAACCAGAACTTCAAATACGAGATGATCTGTCAGGCCTCAGGCGGCTACGGCGAGCGTGTGGACGACCCGGCAGAAGTCCCCGCTGCCATCAAGCGTGGTCTTCACGCTGTTCAAGTCGAGGGGCGTCAGGCACTACTGAACATCATCGGGGCGTAAGACTCTGAGCGGCTTATGCCGGAATGGGGTATACGCACATGAAAGTTGTTGCAACTCGGCCCAGCAACGTTGAGGCGCTGGATCGTATCAAGGAAGCTGGGCACGAGTTAGTGGTTGGCAGAGACCCGGGTTCCCTCTCACGGGAGCCCTTCACTGAAGGTGAGCTCATGGAGCTTGCCAAGGATGCCGACGTGCTTCTTGTGGGCCAAGACCTTATGACTCGACCACTGATGGAGCAGGCCACCAAACTCAAACTTATCATCGTACCGTTCATCGGTACCGATAAGATCGACAAAGAATCCGCTACGGATGTCGGCGTCATGGTGGCCAACAGCCCAACACCGGAGAACTTCCTCTCCGTTGCCGAAGTGACCGTTGCCCAGATGCTGAATCTGGTCAAGCAGACCAAGCACAAGGAATCGGAGCTTCGCGCTGGCAGATGGGGCGCAAGCGTCGTCAGAGGCGGCTACCTCTTTGGCAAGACCGTAGGCATCATCGGCCTGGGGCGCATCGGCAGTGGCGTTGCCGCTCGACTGGCTGGCTGGGACGTTGAACTGCTCGCCTACGACCCCTACGTCACACAGGAGAAGGCGAACGAAGTCGGCGTCACGATGACAGACCTTGACACGTTGCTGGCCGATTCGGACATCGTCACCATGCACGCCGTTGCCAACGAGGAAACCCACAAGATGATCGGCGAGGCCCAGTTCAAAGCGATGAAGCCCTCCGCCTACTTCCTAAACCTGGCTAGGGGCGAACTGGTCGACGAGGTCGCACTCCACAAGGCGTTGAAGGACGAAACGGTAGCGGGCGCGGCAATGGACACCTTCAACCTGGAGCCACTTCCAGCTGACAGCCCTCTGCGTGACCTTGACCCTGAACATGTCCTGATGACACCCCACAACGCCAGCCACAGCAACTCGGGGCGTGCAGCCAACCTGGCGCTAGCCATCGACCAGATCCTGGCGTTGGGCAGGGGCGAAGTGCCGGAGCACGTGGTGAACCCGGACGTCATGCCCAACAGGCGGACTGACTAGCCCCGTCAACCGAGCATTGGAGAATCATCATCGTTCGCTAGCCGGGTGCCTTGTTCTCAGCAATAAACATGAAGTGTTTTGGAAGAGTGTATGAGTAGCGACCTGTCCCGAATGACCCACATCTATGCAGGCAACCCACTGGACCGTGGCGATCTCGAACGTAGGGACGAGGAATGGCTCAGCGCCAGCGCCAAGGCTGCCACCAGCAAGTTCCTGCCGCTCTGGGAGAACACTGTGATGATCACAGAGGGTTCTGATCAGGGTCTCGGCTGGCTGGACATCAAAGAGATCGATCGGCTCGGCATTGAGGTGGAGGGTGTGTTCCTGGGTCTTCGCGACGGTGCAGCACACTTCACGGTGGACATCACCAAGAACGAAAGCGCTGTGAAGGATTTAAAGGAAAGCGGCGATTGGGCTTTTGAGGATACTCGAGGGGTCACAAGCCTTATCAGCGCTACAGACTCCGGCATCGTGGCGCAGGCCCGTGCACAGATAAACTGGCACAACAAGCACGGCTTCTGCTCAGTGTGCGGCCACCCAACGGAATTGAAGAAGGGTGGGCACGTGCGGCGCTGCGGGAACTGCAACACCCAGCACTTCCCCCGAACCGATCCGGTCGTGATCACGGCGGTATCGGACGGCGATCGACTCCTCCTTGGGCAATCCAAGGGTCGACTTCAGGCGATGAACCGCTACTCTGTGCTGGCAGGCTTCGTGGATCAGGGCGAGTCCATCGAAGAAGCGGTGCAGCGAGAGATCAAGGAGGAGTCCGGCATTCAAGTACGCAACGTCCGCTACCACTCATCGCAGCCGTGGCCCTTCCCATCGACGCTAATGGTCGGCTGCCACGCCGACGCTGCAACCTCAGAGATCACCATGGACGAGGGTGAAATGGCGGACGTGCAGTGGTTCACTCGCAAAGATGTCCTCAGCGGGTTGGCAGGCACCAACGAGAACCTGGCGCTTCCTGGCTCCATTGCCATTGCCTATCACCTCATCACCGCCTGGGCGAACAACGACGTCCCGTAATGGCTGAACGAGATATCACGCGTCTATCCCAGCAGCAGTTCAGCTCCCAGGCGCTGGGGTACTCCAAGAGTCAGACTTTCACTGCGGGTGCCGACCTTGATGCCATTGTCTCGATGGCGAACGGTGTTAAAGCAAAGTACGCCGTGGACATCGGCTCCGGCGCGGGGTTCACTGCCTTTGCCGTCTCACTATTCTCATCCACCGTGCTTTCCACCGACCTTGCGCTCCCCATGCTCCAACACGCTATCGAAGGTGCCTCGTCGCGAGGGCTGACCAACGTCGCTCCCGCGCTGGCGTCTGCAGAATCGTTGCCGTTCGCAGATGGCTCAATCGGGCTGTTGACGTGCAGGCTAGCCGCCCACCATTTCAGCGACGTGACCGTAGGCGTGAGCGAGTGGGCGCGGGTTACCGAACCTGGAGGGACGATGATCCTGGTGGACACGGTGACGCCGGAGGACCCGGATGTAGCATCGTGGATGAACGATATCGAGCTACGTCGCGATGGCAGTCACAGTCGCGACCTCTCCGTCCAGCAATGGGGTGACCTTCTCACGGCCAACGGATTCACCATAGAAGAGACTGTGCTGATGAAAATACCCCTAGAGTTTGACGATTGGGTGCAACGCTCGGGGACTGCCGCTGACGTGGTAGAGGCAATGCGCGCCGACTACCTCAACGCGCCGGACGCAGTAGCTGAGGCATTTGGCATCGAGACCGATGAGCCGTTGCGGTTTTTCTGGCCGTGCTTGGTGCTGCGCGCTACAAAGTAGGCAGAACCTAGTCTAGCTCGCCCCAGTTGGTGCCTGCCTTGGTGGCCACCTTCAATGGAACCGCGAACTCCACGGGCGTCGGTGCAAGCTCCATAGCACGAGGCATCACGTCCAGCAACAGCGACTTCAAGTCCTCTATCTCGTCGGGCGGCGTCTCGAAGATAAGCTCGTCGTGCACTTGCAGAAGAAGGTGGCTCTTGAACCCTTTTTCCGTCATGCGACGGTCGATGCCCAGCATCGCGAGTTTGAGGGCCTCGGCGGCGGTTCCCTGCACGGGCATGTTGATGGCCTCGCGCTCGGTGGCCTGTCGTATCTGGGGGTTGCTTGAGGTGATCTCCGGGGTGTAGCGCCTGCGTCCCAGCAGCGTCTGCACGTACCCCTGATCCCGCGCCATCTGCTTAGTGTTCTCTATGTAGTCCTTCACCTTGGGATAGCGTCCCAGGTAACCTTCAATGAAGTCGCGGCCCTCTTCCATGGACAGCTTCGTCTGCTGCGCGATGCCGAATGCGCTGAGCCCGTAGATGATGCCGAAGTTCAGCACCTTGGCGATGCGACGCATGTCCGCAGTCACCTGGTCAAGCTCAACACCGTAGACCTGCGATGCCGTGGCTGCATGGATGTCCTGATCGCTGCGAAAGGCTTCCAGCAACCCCGGGTCTTCCGAGAGGTGGGCAAGCACCCGAAGCTCAATCTGCGAGTAGTCGGCAGCTAGGAGCATCCAACCCTCCTCGCCCGGATGGAAGGCCACGCGAATCTGGCGGCCAAGGTCCGTGCGTATCGGGATGTTCTGGAGGTTGGGATCGTTGGAGGAGAATCGACCCGTAACAGACCCTGCCTGGTTGTACGTGGTGTGCAGCTTCCTCGTCCGTGGGTTCACCAGCGTCGGCAGCGCGTCCACATACGTCGACTTGAGTTTGCTGAGCTGCCGGTGCTCCAACACCATATCCACCAGGGGATGCACGCCACTCAAGGCTTCCAGGGCAGCCGCGTCGGTGGAGTAGCCGCCCGTCTTGGTCTTCTTCGGCTTGCCTACTCCGGCCATTTCACCTAGCTTCAGTTCATCGAAGAGGACCTCTCCGAGTTGCTTGGGCGAGGCGAGGTTGAAGGTGTGGCCCAACGCGTCGAACGTGTCCACCTCGAGTTTACTCAGCCGCTCGCCCAATGAGACCGCCATCGTTTCCATGAGGCCAACGTCCAGAGCGATGCCGGTGATCTGCATCTGAACGATGATGGGCGTCAGCAGCACTTCTACCTTGGTGAACAGCTCCAGCAGGTCTTCGGTCTTCAGACGCTCTTCTAACATGCCCCAGAGCCTGAACGTCATGTCGGCGTCCGCGCTGGCGTAGGGAGAGACTTGTTCGATCGACACCTGGTCCACGGTGGTCATTTTGCGACCCGTGCCTATCAGGTCGGCGATGGGCGTCATCTCGATGCCCATCAGGTCCAGCGTCATGTTCTTCAGTCCGATGGCCTTGTGACCCAGCAGGTGAGCGGCAAGCATGGTATCAAAGGCGAAGCCCTTCATGGTCACGCCGTTGGTGCCCAGCATGGTGAGGTCATAGTTGGCGTTGTGTGCTGCTTTGGGGAGATTGGGGTCTTCCAACACTGGCCGGAGTTTTTCCAGAACCTGCTCCCAGGTCAACTGCGTTCCCTCGGCGTGGCCGACGGGCACATACCAGGCCTTGCCCTTCTCAGTTGAGAACGAGAGGCCAACAAGCCCGGAGCGCATGGGTTGAATACCCTTCACATCCTCGTCCAGGGGCATGGTTTCTGTATCGAAAGCGAAGCCCTTGGACGTTGCAAGCTCTTTGACCATCGCATCCAACGACTTGGCGTCGGTGACGGTCTTGTAGTCGGTGTCCACTGCGTCGCCTGCTGGGGCTGGCATCAAGCTCGGTTGGAGAGTCGTGTCCTGCTCGCCCCCACCACCAGCGCCTTCCGGAATCTTGTTGATAGTACTGAAGAACTCCAGGTCTTTGAGCACCTCAACCACCTCGGCGCGGTCGTACTGGCCCCACTTGCTGTCATCCATGCTCAACTCAACCGGCGCGTCCCGCACGATGGTCACCAGCGTCAGGCCCTTGAACACCCGTTCACGATGCTCCTCAAAGAGGGCTTGCTGTTTGGCGGGGAGCTCGTCCAGGTGGTCGTAGATTCCCTGTACGGTGTCGTATTGGAGCAGCAGCTTGATGGCCGTCTTGGGCCCAACGCTCGGGATGCCGGGGATGTTGTCGGATGTGTCGCCGCAAAGCGCCTTCAGGTCGATGACCTGGTCAGGAGTCAACCCGCCGTAACGCTCGCTGACCTCGGGCTCGCCGTAGAGGGTCTGCTTCTGCGTCGAGTACTGTAGCAACACACGCACGCGTGGCCCGACGAGTTGGAGCGTGTCTGTGTCTCCGGTGATGATGACGGTATCCACGTTTTTGTCGCGAGCCTGGGCTGACAACGTGCCGAGCAGGTCATCCGCTTCATACTTTGGCATCTCAAAGATGGGGACGTGGAAAGCTTCAAGCAGTCGGCGGATGTGGGGGAATTGGCTGGCAAGCTCTGAAGACATGCTTGGGCGTTGGGCCTTGTACTCGTCGAACATGTCGTGCCGGAAGGTCGGCCCCGGCATGTCGAAGGTCAAAATCAAATGGGTTGGCTTCAGAGTGTCGATGGCTTTGAGGAGCATCTGCGTGAAGCCGTAAACGCCTCTGACCTCTTCGCCAGTGCGCCTGAGGGTGAGGGGGGTCTGGATGGCGTGGAATGCGCGATGAACCATAGCGTGGCCATCAAGGAGCACCAGAAGTGGGGTTTCTTCAACTCCCAGTTTCCCCTGCTGAACATCGGATGTTGTATCTGTCATGCCGCCCCCCACCTGTGGATTCCGGCATCATTATACAGGCAGGATTCATCCTGCACCTATATGACCAGGTGGTTACCTAAGCAGGGTTCAACTGTTGCTACTTGCCCATTGCGTCGTACGCCCAGGTCAGCAGCGAGTCCGTCTCGTCCCAGCCTATGCACGCGTCGGTGATGGAGACGCCGTACTCCAGCTTGGAGTTATCGCCATTGAGCGATTGCTTTCCAGGATTCAAGTGGCTCTCTATCATGCAGCCGATGATGTTAGTGGTCCCCGCTGCCCGCTGTGTCACCGCGTCCCGAAATGCGATGGCCTGCTTTGCGTAGTCCTTATCGGAGTTGCCATGGCTGCAATCTACAAGGATCTGCTGCCTGGCGTCGGCCTTCTCCAACCGTGCCTGGGCCAACGCGATGGCTTCCGCACTGAAGTTGGAGCCTGTGTTGCCACCACGTAGGACCAGGTGCCCCAGGGGGTTGCCTTTGGTCTGCACGATGCAGGTCTGCCCGGAGTGATCGATGCCAAGAAAGGCGTGAGGCGAGCGAGCTGACACCATCGCATCGACAGCGGGTTGGACCGCACCGTCAGTGCTGTTCTTGAACCCGACAGGCATGCTGAGTCCGCTGGCCATCTGTCGGTGCGTCTGACTCTCGATGGTCCGCGCGCCGATGGCAGCCCATGTCACCAGGTCGGCAAGGTACTGCGGCACGATGGGGTCAAGGAACTCTGTGGCGGCATAGACCCCCATCCCACCAAGCTTGGTCAGTAACGCACGTGCTCGAGACAACCCAGCGCCGATGTCGAACGTGTCGTCGAGGTTGGGGTCATAAACGAACCCCTTCCACCCCACGGTAGTGCGAGGCTTCTCAAAGTACACGCGCATGACCACCATGATCCGTTCGCTCACCTTGGCTGAGAGGGCTACCAGTCGTTCAGCATACTCAAACGCCGCAGTCTCATCGTGAATGGAGCACGGGCCTACGATCATGAGCAGTCGTGGGTCTGTACCCTCCATGATGTCCTTAATCTGCGCACGACCGCGCACGACGTGATCCGCTATCTCCTGCGTGATGGGCGATTCTGCTGAAAGGCTGTTTGGGCTGATCAGGGCCGATGTGCTCACGATATTTACGTCCTGTACTGATGTTATTTCCATATCCTCACGTCTTTGCTACCAGGGGGCTTTCTATCCCTGACGAAGGCCAACAAAAAACCCCCGTCCACTTCTTGGCGGGGGTTCAGCGTCAATCACTCTTGGTTCTCTAGGGTCTACGCAACGCCACCCCTGCCGGTAAAGTAATAGAAATCCCATGTGAACTGGTATCGCATTGCGTTACTCATAGCTAATTCATAGTACAGGAACAATGGTGTTTGTCAACATAATTGTGGCAGATAATGGAAAACACAAAACATCCGCACCCTTTTATCGCGCCGTCGATGCCAGGGTTCGAATATCAAAAGAGGCTGCCCGGAGGGGTCTTCGCATCCACGAAGACCCCTCCGATAGTTAGGCTGTTTGGACTTCTTGGGAGATGGGTGGCTGACCTTCAAGGCTGTCCAGGCCGCGTCTGACGCTGTTCAGCACAATAGAAAGGTGCTGCTCCAGGTTGTACAACGTCTCCTGGGAATACCGGTTGGCCTCTTCTATCCGGTTGTCGGCGAAGGTCTGAGCTTCCTGCATTGTCTGGTGCGCCTTCTTCTGGGCGTCCTGCACCAGCGCGTCTGCCCGCTGCTTGGCTTCCGCCAGCATCTCGTCAGCCTGACCCTGAGCCACAGCGACGATCTCGCTCTCGTTCACCTTGGTACGACCTTCGTCCTCGGCCGAACTCTTGATGCGACGTGCGTCCAGCAGGGATTGGTTGATGATGGCCTCACGTCGCGCCATCACCTCCTCTGCCTCCTGGATATCCTTGGGGATGCCCAAGCGCATCTGGTCCACCAGGTCCAGAACCTTCTCCTGGTCAATCAACACCTTGCGGGTACCGGGGACTTTCCCGCTGGTGGTGGCCAGGTTTTCCAACTTGTCTACTAGATTCAACAGATCCATCATGCCTCCTTTTATCTACTGACCCAGGGGGGTCACATTAGTGCAGCTTGGCCTGAAGGGCACTGACCACGTGCGGCGGTACGAGGCCAGTTACATCGGCACCAAGCGCGGCTACCTCTTTAATCCGTGACGAACTCAAGAACTGCCATTCCATTGCCGTCATCAAGAAGACAGTCTCTATATTGGGAGCTAACTTCTTGTTCATCAAAGCCATATCAAATTCGTTCTCAAAGTCAGCGCCTGCTCGGAGTCCTCGTAGCATCACGTCCGCACTTATTGATTCGGCGTAAGACACCACCAGACCTGAGAACTCCACCGTCTCAGCATTGGGAGTGGAAGCCAGAGCCTCTTTGCACAGAGCCACTCGCTCATCCGTTGAGAACATCACTGACTTCAAGGAACCTGCATAAACAGCCACCACGACTTTATCGAAGAGTTGCGCAGCCCGCTTTACCACATCTATGTGGCCGTTTGTGATGGGATCGAACGTTCCTGGATAGAGGGCTATGGTCATTACTCGCCCCCCTGCAGATAGACCGTCACCATCGTTTCGCCGTATCTGCGTTGCTTGATGAGTCGAAGTCCATCCACTTCCAGTGGCAGGTCCTGTCGATAGGAATGCTCCACAGCTATGATGCTCCCTGCGTGGGATAGCGAAGACTCGCCGATCTCTTCAAGTAGGGGCTCCAGTTTGTCGTAGGTGTAGGGCGGATCCATCAAAATGACGTCATAGGAGCCATCCATCATGGAGACAGCACGCTCTGCCTTAGCACGGTGCACCTGGCCATAGGCAGAGTAGTCCAGGGATTTCAGATTGTCTCTAATGGAGGAACACTGGCGGGAGTCACTCTCAAAGAAATCTACCCAGTCCGCGCCGCGACTCAACGCCTCTACACCCAACGCACCAGTGCCGGAAAAGAGATCCAGCACCCTCGCGGCGTCAAGGTAGGGTTCCAGCATGGAGAATATGGCGGAGCGTACTAAATTGGACGTAGGGCGAGTCTTCTCTCCGGTGGGGGACTTCAATAATCTACCTTTGGCATCACCGCCAATGACACGAACACTCATTCATCTACCTCCCAGCGACTAACAGGCCATCATGGGGATGCCTTAACCCTGTCGTGGTGCCGCAGGGACTCATTTGGAGCTAGCTAAACCGGCAGGTTCAAACTAACTTATTCGAACGCGATTCTAGCATTGGGCTTTTCAAATGTAAACCCTGTTATGGCATTCGATTGAAAAATTCCTTGACATCCCCCGTGGATTCCCATATAGTTACCTACTCGTAGAACTATGTCCTCAGTAAACACTTAGTTTCACCAGAAACGCGCCACCGTCCTCAAGCTCTGTCTTCCGTAGTTTCTCAAGCACCGTTGCCACGTCAAAGGACTCGCTATGAAGGAGCGTAAGCTATATGACCCTAGCCACCTCGTCCCGCAACAACATGCCGATCATCCCTTCAAAGACCTATGCCAGCATACCCAACGTTGTTGATGTCCCAAACCTGATCCAGATTCAGCTTGAATCCTTTCAATGGTTCTCCACAGAAGGCATCCAGGACCTGCTACAAGAGGTCTCCCCCATTGATGACTTCACGGGGAACCGCTTTGATTTAAGCTTCCTTGATCACACGTTCAAAGAACCCAAATACAACATGTGGGAATGTCGGGAGAAGGAGATCACCTACTCCGCACCTCTCTACGTCACCGGCCAGCTCAAGGTAAAAGAGACCGGCGAGATCAAGGAACAGTTGCTCTTCTTTGGCGATATTCCCATCATGACGCCCCACGGGACATTCATCATCAACGGCGCGGAGCGGGTGGTAGTAAGCCAGTTGGTTCGCTCGCCAGGCGCGTACTTCTCCGTTGACGTAGACTCCGGGACCGGTAGAGGTATCTGCTCCACCAAGATCATCCCGTATCGCGGGGCATGGCTAGAGTTCGAGACCGGTGCGCGGGACCTCCTCTCCGTGAAGGTTGATCGGAAGCGGAAAGCGCCCGTCACTACCCTGTTGCGAGCGCTGGGCTACGTAAGGGATCACGAGATTCACGCGTTGTTCGCTGACGTGGACACCAACCCTGACCATCAGTACATAGCGGCCACTATGGAAAAGGATCCTGTAGACTTTGAGAAGCTGGAGAATATCCGTGAGTCAGACCTCACTTCTCTGTGGGAGCTTGTTCGTCCGGGTGAGACATACGACAAAGAGGGCGCTCAGGTCCTAGCCGGTGCACGACTGGAATTCTACCGCCGACTACGCCCCGGCGAACCTGCGAATGTTGAGAACGCCAACGCCCTGCTGGACAGCCTCTTCTTCAACCCTCGTCGCTATGACCTGGGCAAGGTGGGGCGCTACAAGCTCAATCGTCGTCTTGGTTCCCCCAGCCCTAAGGACGTGCGCACCCTGACAAAGGAAGACCTGGTAGCGGTCATCAAGGAGATGATCCGAATCAGCAACGGTCAGGGGAAGGCTGACGACATCGACCACCTTGGCAGTCGACGTGTCCGAGCAGTGGGTGAGTTGATCCAGAACCAGCTCCGCGTGGGCATCCTGCGCATGGAGCGAGTTATCAAAGAACGCATGACCATCATTGAGCCAGAGAACGTCACCCCCGCGGCCCTGGTCAACATCCGACCGGTGGTTGCCGCCGTTCGAGAGTTCTTCGGCGGGTCTCAGCTCTCCCAGTTCATGGACCAGACCAACCCGCTGGCAGAGTTGACGCACAAACGTCGTCTTTCGGCCCTTGGGCCTGGCGGCCTGTCACGAGAACGTGCCGGTTTCGAGGTGCGAGACGTCCACAACTCCCACTACGGGCGCATCTGCCCCATCGAGACCCCTGAAGGCCCGAACATCGGCCTGTTGGGCTCCTTGGCAACCTACGGTCACATCAACGAGTTCGGCTTCATCGAAACGCCGTATCGTCGCGTACTGCGGGAGCTCTCATCGTCGGATCTGGATCTGGTGGGTCGAAGCGTATGGACTGACCTGCTCGATGGGGACGGCAAAGTCCTTATCAAAGCTGGCAAGACCATAACAAAGAAGCTATTTGAGCAGGTCCAGGCATTGCCTGCTCAGCAGATCGCACTGCGCCCATTTGTCACGAACAAGCCTGAGGACATCGTTTCCATGCAGGCTGACGACGAGGAAGTCCACGTCATAGCCCAGGCCAACATCCCGTTGGACAGCAAGGGGCAGTTCATCCCGGACAAGGTTGAGACGCGGACAAACTCACTGCCAACCATCCAGCCCGTAGAAGAGCTGGAACTCATGGACATCTCGCCAATGCAGATCGTCAGTGTTTCCACTTCGCTCATCCCCTTCCTTGAGCACGATGACGCGAACAGAGCGCTGATGGGCTCCAACATGCAACGTCAGGCAGTACCGCTGCTGAAGCCGGAGGCTCCTCTGGTGGGCACCGGAATGGAACGGCGTGTAGCGCTGGACAGCGGTCAGGTGGTGCTCTCTCAGACAGATGGCACAGTGACCGGCGTAAGCGGCAACGAAGTCATTGTCACGGACAAGCACAAGAACGATCTCCGCTATACCCTGGTGAAGTTCCTCCGTAGCAACCAGAGCACCTGCGTCAACCAACGCCCTGTGGTCACGGTAGGCCAGAAGGTCAACATCGGCGACCCGTTGGCAGACTCCTCCTCAACAGATCAGGGAGACCTGGCCCTGGGGCACAACGTCCTGGTGGCCTTCATGAGTTGGGAAGGGTACAACTACGAGGACGCTATCATCATCGGCGAGGCGTTGATCCAAGACGATAAATTCACATCCATTCATATTGAGAAGTACGAGTGCGAAGCTCGACAGACCAAGCTGGGCGATGAAGAGATCACTCGCGACATCCCCAACATCGGTGAGGAGACCCTCCGCGATCTGGACGAGGAAGGTGTCATCCGTGTAGGCGCAGAAGTGGGCCCCGGTGACATCCTGGTGGGCAAGATCACGCCCAAGGGTGAGACAGAACTCACCGCAGAGGAGAAGCTCCTCCGAGCCATCTTCGGTGAAAAGGCCCGAGACGTTAAGGACACCTCCCTGCGTGTGCCCCACGGCGAGCGCGGGAAGATCATAGACGTTCGAGTGTCTGACCGAGAGAACAAAGAGGAACTGTCACCCGGCGTGAACCGGATGGTCAGGGTCTGGATAGCCCAGACGCGCAAGCTGACCGTTGGTGACAAGATGGCCGGACGCCATGGCAACAAGGGTGTCGTTTCCCGGATCCTTCCGGTGGAAGACATGCCTTACCTGGAGAACGGCACACCTGCTCAGATCGTGCTGAACCCCATCGGCGTACCTTCCCGCATGAACCTGGGGCAGGTGCTGGAGACCCACCTTGGCTGGGTTGCCAACTTCATGGGCTTCCGGGCGGTCAGCCCCGTGTTCGACGGCGCAACAGACGCTGACATCGAAGATGGTCTGGGCCGTGTCTGGATGATCCAGACCTCCGGCGGTGTGAACTGGCATAACCCAGAGAGCCCCACGTTGGAGTGGGATCAGATCTACAGTTGGATACGCGATCAGGGATACGATCCCGAACCGTTGTTCGACGAAAAGATCCACGGCAAGGCCAGGGTGGTCTGCATGGAAATATGGCTCAAAAATGAAGCCGGATTAGACCCATCCAAGATGGACTACCCGGAAATGCAGCAAGAGGCCAAGCGGTTAAGTCGTGAACAGAGCATGACCCCTCCCATCCTTGGCAAGATGACCCTGCGTGATGGCCGCACCGGCGAGGAGTTCGCCCAGCCCGTAACGGTGGGTTACATCTACATCATGAAGCTCATTCACTTGGTTGAGGACAAGATCCACGCCAGGTCCACCGGCCCCTACTCCTTGATCACCCAGCAGCCGTTGGGTGGTAAAGCGCAGTTCGGTGGCCAGCGATTCGGAGAGATGGAAGTATGGGCGCTTGAGGCGTACAGCTTTGCTTACAACCTCCAGGAAATGCTCACGGTGAAGTCCGACGACGTGGTCGGTAGGCAAAAGACCTATGAGGCCATCGTCAAGGGTGAAGACATCATCCACCCTGGGATCCCAGAGTCCTTCCAGGTGCTCCTGAAGGAGATGCAGGCCTTGGGCCTCTCCATGGAACTTCTCAGCGATGAAGAAGGGTTTGATCTGGAAGAGTCGCTCCACCACCCGCCGTTGGGCGATGTACTGAGCGATGAGATCGACGATTCGGACATCGCTGCCATCGTCGCAGAGCTGGACCCTCCTATTGTAGAGGTGGC
>CAJWXP010000028.1 GCA_913049785.1 uncultured Dehalococcoidia bacterium
CAACTGTGTCTTTTAGAGGAGCACAACTGCCCACCCTTAACGGTCGTTGCCGAAGGGGCTGATCGATTTTAGAACACTGACCTGCAACCCTGGCTCCCCGATCTTGAGGGGATTTCGGGATGGCAAGAAATGACCGAGTCAGCAGGAGAGCTTTTTGACCTGGGATACAAACGGTACGAGGGCCCCCGTGAGGGTAGGATGCGTGCCCGCAAGGCCGTATTCACCAATGGGGTAAGGACCACATTAGGACTTGGCCGTAGCTCCTCCGCCAAAGTGCTGCCGATCATCTTCTTCGTTGTAGTCATGGCCCCGGCGGTAGTGTTGGCGTTGGTAGCATCTCAGGCATCGGAGTTGGACCTTCCCGGCCACTCAGACTACTACCGGATCGTCTCGATATTGCTGATCCTTTTCTCCGCCATAATCGCCCCGGAACTCCTTTGCCCTGATCGACGAACTGGTGCGATAGGTCTGTATCTCGTCCGACCTCTGACAGTCACGGATTACCTGGCAGGGCGCTGGTTGGCATTCTTTTCAATCACCCTGATGCTTGTGTATTCAGGCCAGGTGATCCTGCTCTTTGGGCTCACCCTATCTGCGGAGAGCCCGGGGGAGTACCTGCAGGACAACTGGTTGGATGTTCCCCGCTTTCTGGGGGCGGGACTCCTCATTGCTCTCTTCACCACAACGCTGCCGTTGGCAATATCCGCCTTCACCACCAGAAAGGCGTATGCAGCCGCCTTTGTCATCGGCATCTTCATCATCTCATCGGCAGTCGCAGGTACCCTGACCGGATGCGAAGATCACGATGGGGGAGTCGAAAGAAACATAGGGCAGTGTGAGCCGTTGACAGGAGACTACGCCAAGTGGTTTGGGCTAATCGATGTTCGTGGAGTAACGATCCACTTAAGTGATCTGATTTTTGATGTGGAAAGCACATCAGGAGATTCTGGACCGATTGCAGAGTTGCATAACATTATTCCGATTTCCACGTATGTTGCTATGCTTGACGGATTGGCCTTCATGCTCTGGTGGCGTTACAGGAGGATTACCGTTTGAATGTGACGTCCACCTATCAAGAAGTGAGCCCGACGGAGCCCATTATCGCAGTGCGAGGCGTCTCCAAGTGGTTCGGCAGCGTAGTCGCCCTCAATGATGTTTCATTGAACATCCACCCCGGGCTAACCGGGTTGCTTGGGCCCAATGGCGCGGGGAAGACAACCCTCCTTCACTTGATCTCAGGCCAGACTAAGTGTTCCGATGGGGAGGTCACGGTCTTTGGCCAGCAGGTACGCAACAACTACCAGTTGTACCATCGTATCGGCTTCCTTTCAGAGCACGAGACGGTATACCCGTTTTACACAGGACGCCAGTTCGTGGAGTTCGCTGGTAAGCTGAATGGGCTGGACTCGCTGGCGTCTGCGGTTGACCATGCCATTGAACGGGTGGGGTTGGTGGATGTTCAGAACCGCTCACTCGGCACCTACTCTCGCGGCATGCGACAGCGGATGCGACTTGCAGCGACCTTGGTGCATGACCCGGAGGTGCTGATACTGGATGAGCCGCTTTCCGGCACAGACCCCCGTCAGCGCGTGGAGTTCCAGGACCTCATCGTCCGACTTGCTGGCGAGGGAAAAACGATCCTCATCTCCTCACACATCCTTGAAGAAGTGGAAGCCGTTGCCGGGCGCATCCTTCTGTTGATGAGCGGCAAGCTGGCAGCGGCCGGCAATTTCCGGGCCATCCGGGCCAAGTTGGATGAGCAGGCCTACAAGGTGCGGATCGTCACCGATGCGCCGCGTGTCATGGCGGCAGCGCTGGTTCAGACAGACGCGGTGGAGTCCGTCAGCATAGGCGCTGATGGCGATATCGTGGTGCTGAGCCACAACGTGGCTGCCCTTATGAAATCTGTCCCCAGACTTGCACAAGAACACAAGATACGTTTGACGCGAGTGGAACCTCTGGACGATTCGCTGGAAAGTATCTTCAGCTACATAGTGGAGCGATAGATGGGACCGGTATTGTGGCTTTCATTACGACAGTTGGGAGGCCGTTGGCGTCTTGCCCTCGTCCTCCTGTTGGCTGCGTTGCCGGTAGCTCTGGCAGCAATGATCCGAATCTTCTCGAACGATGATTCATCGGACGAGAACGGCTTCGTCAACGTCCTACTCGATGGGTTGATAGTCGGCGGGATCATGCCCATCGTCGTCATGGCGCTGGCAACTGCTGCTTTCGGTAACGAGGTTGAGGACCGTACGTTGGGCTACCTGGTGCTGAAGCCCATACCCCGATGGAAAATCGCGCTGCCGAAGTTCCTCGCCACCATATTCATAGGCGGACCGGTGTTGATCGGCGGAGGGGTGGTTGCCACGGTTCTGGGGCTTGAAGCGGGCCCTCAAGCTGCTGTTGCTGTAGGCGTGGGACTGTTTGCGGGAGTGATTACCTATGCCGCCATATTCACCTGGATGGGCCTCATCAGCAACCTTGCAATCGCATTTGCACTTATCTACGTCTTCTTATGGGAAGGCTTGATCGCTTCCCTGATCCCGGGGATCGAGTACTTCAGCGTCCGAGGGTACACGCTAGCGATCATGCACGGTATGGATGAATCAGCGCTGGATGCTCTGAGTACGCGCGTGATCGACCTGCCGACGGCCATTGTCGGGGCGACTGTCGTGACTCTGCTGTTCTTTGGACTGACAGTCCGTCGCCTACTGCGCATGGACGTGCCGTAGGGCAAGCAATCATTTCCCAAAACGTAGACAAGACAGGCCATCCTTAGGATGGCCTGTCTGTTTTGTTCTGAAAGAAATAGATGTTCTAGCTTGTTGCTTTCGGCAGTGACCCGTCATCAACCGACAACCTGGTTGTCTTATCGTCCTTATTCAATAAGGAGATGATCGCGGGGAGTAGCAGGAGAGACACCAACCAGCTCAACGTCATGATGGACGCCATAAGAATCGCCACAACAACGTAGGGCAGCAGCGACGCGAACATTATTGGTAGGAACCCCAACGCAACGATCAGGGCGTTTCTGGTAATGGCCCTGCCAGGCTCCTCAAACATTTGAACCATGACCGACGTATCCTGCGTGGCTTCCTTCGCAATCTCCCGGTACCGTTGGATGAAATGGATGGCAAAGTCTATCGCAATCCCCAGAGCCAACGTGGATAGGACTGCCAGCGGCATGTCATAGTCTCTGTCGGCAAACCCCATGACCCTGTAGACCAGGACAATGGAGATGGAGAGCGGCAGCATGGCAAGCACCGCCCATCGAACAGAGCGGAATAGCACGATCAGAAGCACGAACACCACGGCAAATGTCGTCATAAAGGCTTTGAATATCCCGGTAACCATCTTGTCCTGCCAGGCAAGGTTCAAGTAGGTTTCTCCGCCCCATTCTGCCGTGACGCCGTCTGGTAGCGGTTCCGCTTCCAGGAACGCCTCAGTCCTGTCCACAACACTTTGCATGGCTTGGTTGTCACCGTTCTTCAGGAGGAGTTGCAGGTTCGCTTTGGTGAAGTCGTCAGTGATGAGGCTGCCAATGCCCGTTTGAGAGGTCAGGGCCGCCTCTACGGCCCCCCTGGGACGCCACACTGCTTCCCACAACGTCCGCGTACGATGTGCTCAAGCCTACAATTTGGTTATCAGACCAGAATCTCTGTAGTGTAGATACCGCTTCAACGGTTCCCGGCTCCGTCAGGGATGTATCCCCGCTCGACTTCAGGAGAAGGGTTGCGTTATAGGTGCCGGGAAAACGGTTGGTGAGCTCCTCCGTCGCAACACGGATCTCGCTTCCACCTTTGAACCATCGAACAGGGTTGTCGTTCACTTCGATCTTCATAAGACCCGGGATCGCAGCGGCCGCCAGGAGGAGAAAGACCACCGGTATCACATAGGGTCTACTCGTAGCTATCGTTCGCAGCCACCTGAGCCCACCGTTGGGCACACGGCTATCGTCTTCCAAGTTCGTTCCCAGGCTCTGCTGCAGGCGTTCCTCGTTCAGGAGCATCACGAAAGCCGGAACAAACACCATCGTAAATGCCCAGGCAGCCACCACCCCAAAGGCGGTGAACAGGCCGAAGACCTGTACTGGTGGAATGGGGGTGAGCGCCAGTGAGGAAAAGGCCACAGCCGTTGTCAGGGTGGTGTACGTGATAGGGTTGAACAGATCGCAACACTGCTTGAAGGGTGGCGCGACGGTCATTGAACTTGGGATATCGGTCAAAGAACTCACTCAAGATGTGAATACTGTCCAGAATGGCTATGGGCATCAGGAAGATGGGGATCATGGAACTCATGATGTGAAGCGAGAAGCCGATCCCGGTGAGCAGACCCATCGTCCATATCACGCTGAGCATTGCTACAGACATGGCGGCGATGACCATCATCAGCCTGCGGAAGAAGTAGTACATCAGCAGGAAAACCAGGCCGCCGGTCAGGGGTGCTAGCAGTGCCATTTGGAGGAACATGTCCCGCCCAAACTTCTCCTCCGCCAGGGGAAGCCCCGCTAGGTAGGTCTCCCCACTCCGGCGTACTCCGGCGCGTCCAACAACTCCTTGATGTCTGAGGCGACTCCGTTGGCGACGCTCTTGCTTTCGATAGGGACGTACAGGGCCAGGCCCTTGCCGTCCGGGGAGATCACTTTCCCTGCCAAGAGAGGATTGCCAGCCACTGCTGCTGCCACGGCTTCAGGATCACCCAACTCCGCACCTTGGGTTGCTGCGGCAAAGCTGATGACGCCTCCTGTGACTACACCATGTATATCGTTTATCTCATCGACTAACTCTGAGGTCTTTTCAAGGATATCCTCGGTTAGCACACCCGACTCGTTGATAATGCCCAGCGCAATCATGTCTGACGTACCGAAGTCGGTACGTATCGAGTGGTTCAACACGCGAACGGGGTCGTCCGATGGAAGCCTGTTCTCAGGATCGGTGTCGATCTTCGCCGTCGCGATGAGCGACATGAGGATCATCGTGATCACCAGGGCACCGATGATTACTGTCTTCGGTCGGTTCAGGCCAAAATCCACGATGGTCCGTGATGGTCCGTTGAGCGGTCTGCATGGTCATGTTCTGCTCCTCTTAAGTCGCGCGTGAATACTGCGGGATGTTAATACATTTCGGACACAATGCGTAGGCGTCTATAGCTTTGACCACTTGGGTAACCGTCAGGCACGTGGGGTGTCCAGGATAGTGCCCTGTTTATCGGTTGTAGCGGGGGGCGCCACCGAACTCCGTCAGATCGACGATGGGGATGCGGTTGCCGTCAGGGTCAACGAGGACGGCGTAACTGCCGGATCGCACTTTGATGGGGCCAAAGGCGATTTTGTAGTCCTTGCGACGGTGCTCGTCACAGAACTGCTTCACGTTGTCCACAAGGTAGTTGTAGCTGAAGGGTGGAAGGTCGTCTCGCGTGTGGAGCACAATCTCTGAATCGCTGTCCTTGAGCAGGAACCCCATCATGCCCTGATCGGCGTCTTCCCACACCTTGGTCATGCCCATGACATCGGTGTAGAACGCCTCGGAGATGGCGAGGTCTTTGACCTTGTACATGATGCTGTCCACTTTACGCAGTGCAGGTGTAGGCATGGGTTACGCTCCGTGGCATTTCTTGTACTTTTTGCCGCTTCCGCACGGGCACGACTCGTTGCGGCCCACCTTGCGACCCTGTGTCATGTCCTGGAAGCGTCTGTTGTCGGCCTGACGCGATTCGCAGTCTACACACGTACATTCCAAGGGGTGATCGCTGTACCAGCTTGTCCGTTCTTTGCCTATGACCATAATTTATCCTTGTGTTGTCTTGGCCTGTCATTCTGATTCTTCGGGCCTTCTCAGGCTGACTGCCACGCTATTGTACCTTGCCCCGTTCCCCCAGCACTCGTATCACTTCCGCCAGGTCTTTGTCGCCGCGGCCACTCAGGTTCACGACGATGACCTTGTCCGGCCCGGCCTCCGGTGCCAGCACCTTCAGGTGAGCAAGCGCGTGCGACGACTCCAACGCCGGGATGATCCCTTCCAGTCTAGACAGCAGCGAGAACGCTTCAAGTGCTTCGTCGTCGGTGGCCGAGACGTACGTTGCGCGGCCGCTGTCCTTAAGGTAGGAGTGCTCAGGCCCAACGCCGGGATAGTCCAGCCCTGCGGAGACGCTGTGGGTCTCCAACACCTGCCCGTCATCGTCCTGCAGCAGGTACGAGTTGGAGCCGTGGAGGACTCCCGGGCGTCCCGCCGATAACGGTGCTGCATGTAAACCTGTCTCCAGCCCATGACCTCCCGCTTCCACGCCGATGAGGGCCACTGATTCGTCGGGGATGAAGTCGTGGAACAGACCGATGGCGTTGCTGCCGCCACCCACACACGCAAGGGCGTAGTCGGGCAAACGACCCTCTGCGACTTGCAACTGCGCCTTGGCCTCTCGACCCACTATCGCTTGGAAATCGCGCACCATCATCGGGTACGGGTGAGGCCCAACAACGGAGCCAAGCAGATAGAAGGTGGTGCGGACGTTGGTGACCCAATCGCGCATGCACTCGTTGATGGCGTCTTTCAGCGTTCGGGAACCGCTCTCAACGGGCTCCACGGTGGCACCCATCAGCTTCATGCGAAAGACGTTGGGCTCCTGCCGCCGGATGTCCTCCGTGCCCATGTAGACGATGCATTCCATGCCCAGCAGCGCGCAGACGGTAGCCGTTGCCACTCCGTGCTGCCCCGCGCCTGTCTCTGCGATGATGCGGTTTTTGCCCATGCGTTTGGCCAGCAGCGCCTGCCCTATGGCATGGTTGATCTTGTGGGCTCCGGTATGCGCCAGGTCCTCTCGCTTGAGGTATATCTTCGCTCCACCGAAGTGCTTGGTGAGGTTGGCTGCGAAGGTCAATGGAGTGGGACGCCCGACGTACGTTGCCAGCAGCCCGGCCAACTTTGCCTGGAATTCAGGGTCTTCACGAGCTGCCTCGTAGGCGACCCGAAGTTCCTCGATGGCTGCCATCAGCGTCTCCGGCACGAATCGACCGCCAAAAGCGCCGAACCGACCCTGCTCATTAGGAAGGCTCCCTATGTCAGTCATGCCAGCGAGTTCCTTTTTGCTTCTGCGATGAATGCCTGTATCTTTTCGATGTCCTTGGCGCCGTCTGTCTCTACACCGCTGGAAACGTCCACCCCGTAGGGCTGCGTCGATTCGATGGCCTGGCCAACATTCTCCGATGTCAGGCCGCCTGCCAGCAGGAAACGATGCCCCCGGTCTGCCATCTCCTGCGCGATCGACCAATCAAAGGTCTCGCCAAGGCCGCCAGGCTGCGTGTCCGACTGACGGTCGAGCACAGCGATGTGGCCCGACTCGTCGATCTCCTGCAACCTGAAGTGTACGTCTTTCATGACGTCGTTGCGGGCTGTCGTCCGCTCCTTGGGCACAGAAAGCACATGGACTACCTTCAAGATGGGCACCGTCGCCTTGCTCCAATACCCGATAGGTTCATCGCCGCACAACTGCACCATGTCCAGCCCCACGAGCGTTACTACTTCATTGACCTCGTCGACAGGCTGGTCGGCAAACAAACCCACAAGGGATAGGGCGTGCCCCTTGTCTCGAAACGAGGTGGCCAGTTCCTTTGCCGCATCGGGCTCGATGTAGCGTCGGACGGTTGGCACGAACACCATTCCCAGCATGTCTGCGCCAGCCTCGGCTGCTGCGATCATGTGTGGCAGCTCCCGCATCCCGCAGATCTTCACCACGGTCATGCTCTCGCCTCACCATCATCGGCCCCAGCTACGCCCAACAACTCACGCACCTTGGCCCCGGGATCGGCCTGTGTGACGATGGCCTCTCCCACCAACCCGGCGTCAGCGCCAAGCTCGTACAGCCGCACCATGTCGTCGCGGTTCTTGATGCCGCTTTCGCTGACTACAGTGACGTCGTCGGGAGCCTTGGGAGCGAGGAATTCCGTGACAGCTAGGTCTGTGGTGAATGTGTGGAGGTCACGGTTGTTGATGCCGATGATCTTCGCCCCGGCGTCTAGGGCCATAGCAAGCTCAGCCTCGTCATGGATTTCCACCAGGCACTCGAGCTGCAGACCCGTCGCCACACCCAACAGCGCTTTCAGCAGGTCAGGCGTCAGCACTGCCACGATGAGTAGGGCTGCGTCTGCGCCGTATGCCCGGGCCTCGAAGAGCTGGTACGGGTCTGTCAAGAAGTCCTTGCGCAACACCGGCACGCCGTAGGGTCTCAGTGCGGCCTTAACCGCCGTTAAGTGCTCCAATGTCCCCTGGAAGTGGTCATCGGTTAGGCATGACACGGCTGCAGCGCCGCTCGAAGCGTAGGTGGCAGCTAGTTCAGCGGGATTGAAGTCCATGCGCAGCAAGCCTGCCGACGGCGAGGCCTTCTTAACCTCAGCGATGAGCCGGATGTCGTCGCCCTGCAGCGCTTTAGACAGACTTATGGGCATTGGTAATCCTGCAATACGACGCATAAGTTCATCAAGCGGGGCGTCAGTCTTGGCGTGAGCCAACACCGACTTCTTTGCTTCAACGATCTCGTCGAGGATTGTTGCCATGTTGTCCTTCTATCCAAAACCCTACTTTGGTAACCGTAGGTAGCACGGGTCTCCCGATGCATCGGGATTAACCCTGGTTGCTGACTTCCACTAGCTTCTTAAGGGTTGCCAGAGCAGCTTTGCTGGATAAAACTTTGCGGGCGGATTCTACACCTTCTTTCAAGGTGCTTACTGTCCCCGCTACGTACATGCCTGCTCCGGCGTTAAGCGCGATTGCGCGGTGCAATGGGCCTAGCTCTCCGCCCAACACGCGCTCCATGGTCTCCGCGTTCTCTTCAGCTACACTGCCCTTCAACCCTTCGGGAGCACAGGGCTCCAAGGCCACGTCTTCCAGCTTGACCTCGTAGTAGCTGACCTCGCCGTTCTTCATCTCCCATACTTCTGAGGGTCCAGTTAGCGTCAGCTCGTCGGCACCGTCGGAACCGTGAACCACCATGACGTGCTTGCAGCCAAGCTGACGGTAGGCCTGGGCCATCCGCTCACCGAACGCCGGGTCCGCAATGCCCACCACCAGCGATTGCGCGCCGGCAGGGTTGGTCATGGGGCCGAGGATGTTGAAGAACGTCCGAATGCCTATTTCCCGTCGAGGTGCGCCTGCATGTCGCATCGCAGGATGGAAGGCTGGCGCGAACATGAATCCTATGCCCGCTTCATCGATGCACCGAACAACCTCTTCCGGCGTCAGCTCCAGCTTCACGCCACACGCTTCTAGGACGTCTGCCGCTCCAGCTACACTCGATGCTGCCCGGGCACCGTGCTTGGCTACCTTTACTCCGGAAGCAGCTAGCACGAGAGCCGACGCGGTTGAGATGTTGAAGGTGTTGAGGCTGTCTCCACCAGTGCCGACGATGTCCACCAGCGGTTCCGGATACACAACCTTGACGCCGTTGGTCCGCATGACCTGCGCCATCCCAGCGATCTCCTCTGACGTTTCTCCCTTTAGTCGCAGCGCAGTGACGTACGCTCCGATTTGCGCCGGAGTGGCCTCGCCCGACATGATCTCTTCCATGGCGCCCGCAGCTTCTTCCTGGGTCAGGGACGCTCCGCCGACTACTGCAGCAATGGCTTCACGAATCATTCGTTTCTCCTGAAGGGGATTTTACTCCCGACGTCCGGCTACCAGAATGGTCTCATTTGGCATGCTAATGGAGCCGCCGGAATTGCTGAGCTCACGGGCGGCATCGGCAATCATGCCCCAGAGTTCCGTTTGTCGATCTTGGGGTTGTCCGTTGACCATCGCGTTGATTGGAGCCGCGATGTCCCTCATGAACTCGGTGTATTCCTCACCGGTTGCGAACTGGAGGACCATCGACATTGATTCGACATGCACATCAACAAATCCAGCATCCTTGAAGGCTGATTCTATTGCGCCAGGAGCCCCTAAGGTGAACAACGTTGGAGCCCCTGGAGGAGGAGGCGATAGCTGAAGCTCCCTTTGGAGAATGCCCATGGGTATGCTCGCCATTGGCACAACAGGTGGCAACCCCCACACACTGGTTACGAACTTCCCTCTCGGGAACAGTGACTTGCGGATCTCCGATAAAGCCGCTCCGACGTCAGGTAGGAACATGAGTCCCCATCGGCAGACTACTGCGTCAAAGGAACCCTCCGGAAAGTCCAGAGCCTCGGCGTCCGTCGCTTGAAACTCAACGTTGTTCAGTCCAAACTCCGCTACTCGTTCCTTGGCAATGGCCAGCATGCCAGTCGATTGGTCTGTTGCGACTACGCGACCTCCAGCGCCCACGAACTTGGCCGCGGTCACGGCAGGCTCACCGATTCCCGTCACTACATCAAGTACTCGGTCTTCTGGTTTGATCTCGGCTAGATCCACCAACCGGTCGTTCACAGACTGGGCACTCGTTTCAAAGACTGCCCACTGCTTTCGCCAGCCTGCAGCCGCAGCGTCCCACTCCTGCTCCTGACCGTTTTTATAGCTGTCTGGGTTAAAGGACTGTGTGCTCATGTCATCATTTCCTTCCTGGTTTGTTCACCCAATAGCGCAGGGTTAGCCTACATCGCTAGGAAATTCTTGAGAAGGTCTTTGCCCGCGCCGGTCATGATGGACTCCGGGTGGAACTGCACCCCCTCGATCGGGTATTCCTTGTGTCGCAAGCCCATGATGAGGCCGTTGTCCGTCCAAGCAGTCACTTCAAGGCTGTCAGGCAACCCCTCTTTATACACAACAAGCGAGTGATACCGGATTGCTTCGAAGGGCTCAGGAAGGCCTTGCAACACGCCCACGCTGTTGTGGTTGATGGGCGATGTCTTTCCGTGGACGATCTCGCCAGCGCCGCCGACCGTGCCGCCGAATGCCTCGCCGATGCACTGGTGCCCCAAACAGACGCCCAGCACTGGCATCCGTGGCCCAAAGCGAAGGATGGCCTCCACGGAGATGCCGGCCTCCTTGGGTGTGCACGGCCCGGGCGATACCACGATGCGCTCAGGCTTCAGGTTTTCGATCTCATCGAGCGTTATCTGGTCGTTGCGCTCCACCTGCACATCGGCACCAAGCTCACAGAGGTATTGGTACAGGTTGTACGTAAAGCTGTCGTAGTTGTCTATCAGTAGGATCATTCTTCACATCCCTTGGGATTCTGCCAAGTTGATGGCGTTCAGCAGCGCACCCGCCTTCTGGAACGTCTCCCGGTACTCCGCCTCCGGCTCGCTGTCGTACACGATGCCGCCGCCCGCCTGGATGTACGCCACCCCGTCCTTGAGGATCATCGTGCGGATGGTGATGGCTGTGTCCATGTTGCCTGAGAAGCTGAAGTAGCCCACAGCCCCGCCGTACGCGCCTCGAGCTTCGCCTTCCAGTTCTGAGATGATCTCCATCGCCCGTACTTTGGGAGCACCGGAAAGGGTTCCCGCCGGGAGGCACGAGCGAAGGGCGTCGTAGATTGTGCGATCAGGGCGAAGCTGTCCGTGCACCTCCGACTCCAAATGCATGACGTGGGAGTACTTCACGATGCGCATGAGGTCTGTGACTTCCACGGTGCCGGGGATGCTGACTCGTCCAACGTCGTTGCGACCGAGGTCAACCAGCATGATGTGCTCTGCCTTTTCCTTCTCGTTGCTCTTCAGCTCCTCCGCCAGGGCTTCGTCCTCTTCCGGTGTTTTGCCGCGAGGTCGAGTGCCCGCAAGAGGGAAGTTCAGCACCAGGCCGTCCTCCACACGCACAAGCAGCTCCGGCGAAGCCCCGATGATGTGGAAGTCGTCCAGTTCCAAGAAGAACATGTACGGAGAGGGGTTGCTCCCTCGCAGCGCGCGATACAGGTCAAGGGGCTCCGCCTCCGTGGGCCGGGCCAGACGCTGCGACGGCACCACCTGAATGATGTCCCCTGCAATGATGTACTCCCGCGACTTCCGAACGATCTCGTCGTAGTCCTCGTAGGTGCGATTGGAGGTGTAGGGCACAGTCACGTTCGACTCTGCGTCCTGCGTCGCGGCTTTAGTCCCCCGCTTAGGTAGCTTCAGCGGGCGTTCCAGTCGCTTCACCAGCCGGTCGATGCGCTTGGTCGCTTTGTTGTACGCCGCCTCGATGTCGCCCCGGACGTGGACGTGACTGACCACTTGTATCTTTTGGCGAAGGTGATCGAAGACCAGCAAGGTGTCCGCCAGCATGAACGTCGATTCCGGAAGGTCAAGCGGGTTGCTTGCCGGTGCGGGCACCCGGGGCTCGAAGTAGTGGACAGCGTCGTAAGCCAGGAATCCTACCTGCCCGCCGTTGAACCGGGGGAGGCCCGGGACTGCGACGGCCTTGAACTTGCCCAGCTCCTTCTCCACCAGTCGAAGGGGGTCGACGGCGCCGTCGGGCTGACCCGGGCCGGTTCGGATGACCTTGGACGGCTCCGTACCGATGAAGCTGTAGCGGGCCAGCCTCTCACCCCCCTCAATGCTCTCAAGGAGGAAGGAGTAGGGCCCCTTGGCCACCTTCATATATGCGGTGACTGGCGTTTCCAGGTCTGCGTTGATCTCCTGGTAGACGGGAACGAGGTTTCCCTCTGCCGCCAGCTCTTTGACCTGTTCCAACGTTGGTGTGTACATCATCATCCTCAAACCGCTATTTTTAGCCAATAAAAAAACCCGTCCCATGCAAGGGGCGGGGTCACTCCGCGGTGCCACCCTTGTTTTTGCGATTAGGCCTATCTATGCAAGCCCGCTGCAAAATCTCTTCAGCAGTGCGCCCCATTTCAGGTGACGTCTTCTGTGCTGGGACAATGAAGCGGTGTCCTATCCGCCGGAGACGTTGAGCTCGTCCCGATACGTCGGGATGCCCTGCCTGGTCCATTCAGCCCCTGCGCCAGCGTCGGATTCCACCATGCCCGACTCTCTGTAGCCTCGCTGGGGACGTACTACTCCAGACCGTCGCCCTTTATGTAAATATTGCTTCTAGTCTAGGACTCGGTTTCAGCGGTTGTCAAGACTCTGATCCGATCGTAGGTAGGGGCGATTTTCACCATGTTATACTTGAGGCCGCTACGAGAATCGATGCCGGAGTTGTGTCCTGTGCCCACAGTCCTGATGGTGAGTAGAGACGCCCGTGCAGCGGAGACGCTGATGCTGTGCTTTCCCAAAGGGGAGTTCACGACATCGACGGTGGTCGACTTAAGCCAACTGCCGACCCTCACGGTGGAGCAGACCCCGGACATCGTGCTGCTGGACGCCGGGAGCTTTTCGCTCAGCGAGACGGAAGAGGCTTTGCAGTCATGTCGAGACCTCCACCTCCCGGTCATGGCACTGGTGACGCAGCGAGAACTGGACACGTACGACATCACTCGCGGCGCCGACGACTTCGCACTAAAACCCCCGAACCCTACCGAGTTGACGTTGCGCGTGCAGCAACTCCTTCGTCGATTGCGTGGTCGTGAAGGCTCAGAGACCATTCACAGCGATGACCTTGTCATCGATCAGTCCCGGTATGAGGTGACCGTCTCCGGCCACAAGGTGCTGCTTACTTTCAAAGAATACGAGTTGCTGAGGTTGCTGGCCGCCAACCCCGGGCGCGTCTTCTCCCGTGAAGAGCTGCTGTCCCGCGTGTGGGGATACGAGTACTTCGGCGGCACGCGCACCGTGGATGTCCACGTTCGACGACTCCGGAGCAAGGTGGAGGACGCCAACCACGTCTTCATCGAGACCGTGTGGAACGTTGGGTACCGTTTCAAGCCCCCTGAACAGGCCTAGCATCCTCCTACAGAAATAGACCAACATTCGGCTGGTGCCCCTCCATGCTATCGCGTATACTCTGCTCCATCTTTATAAGCAGGATGTTATGGCGAACGTTGAACGTGAACTCCCCCTCTTTCCCCTAGGCGGCACTGTGCTCTTTCCGGGAATGAACCTCCCTTTGCAGATATTCGAAGACCGCTACCTCCAGATGATGACGGACATCAGCCAGGACGACTCTCGATTCGGTGTGGTGCTCATCAAAGAGGGCAAAGAGGTGGGTGAGCCCGCCACCCCCTACGATGTCGGCACCATAGCCCAGGTGGTCCAGCGTGAGGACTCGCCGGACGGTCGCATCATCCTGGTGGCAGAGGGGCAGGAGCGGTTCCGCACCCTGAGCATCGTGCAGCAACGGCCTTATATCATTGCCAGAGTGGAGTTGCTGCCGGCTGAGGAACCCAAGGGCATGCAGGTGGCTCAGCAGGTGCGTGAGAAGTACATGGACTACGCGCGGCTGCTGGCCGGCATGAGCAATGAGTGGATGAGTGAGGTACGGGTTCCTGAGGAGTCGGCGGAGCTATCGTACTTGGTGGCCCAGAGCCTGGACGCCAACATGATGGTGAAGCAGGGCCTCTTGGAGATGGACACCGCGGAGGAACGATTGGCCGCCGAAGTGGAGATAATCGATCTGACGATTGAGCACGTTCGACAGCGTGTGCGACGTGAGGGCCCGTCCCAACGGTTCAGTGCGAACTAGGCGCAGTAGGAGCTATCGATGGCCTACGATGAAGGACTGGCCCAGCGCGTCCGGGAGTTGCTGGAGGAACGCTGGGAAGAGCTTGAGGTCATCGAGAAGAAGATGTTCGGCGGCCTCTGCTTCATGGTGCAGGGCAACATGTGCTGTGGCATCCTTCAGGACGACATGATGGTGCGCGTTGGCGCAGAAGGTCATGCCGATGCACTTGCCCAACCCCACGCAAGACCGATGGACTTTACCGGCAAGGCCATGAAGGGCATGGTCTACGTTGGCCCCGAGGGCGTTGAAGGCGACGACGACCTGGATAAGCTGGCTCCAGCGCGGCCTCAACTTCACCCAATCCCTGCCAGCGAAGTAGATCCCTTCAACCTTTTGCAACTTACTCAAGTGTTCAGTAAGTCTCTTGTCTTACCACCCGTCAGCATAGGTGCAGGACTCGCCCTGCCAGGGCCTGTCTTGGCTAACCCTTCGGATTCATAGGTGTCAGATGCACGTCCAGCACCCGCTCGCACCACCCTGCAACGCCGAGCAGTCGCTCTTCGTCGAACGCCCCTGCCGCTAGCTGTATCGCGAGGGGCAACCCGTTCGCCGCCAACCCGCTGGGTATCCCGATCGTCGGGCATGCTATCCACGTCCAGGGCGCCTGGAAGTACGTTGGCCCGGTGGTCGTGCGGTCTTTGGGCGCGGGGCCGGGAGTGCACGGACTCAGCAGCACATCGTATTTGGCGAAGAGTGGTGCCATCGCGTTCTGAAGCACCGCTCTACCCTTTTGCGCCAGGATGTAGGGGATCGGCGACGACTCCATCGCGTGGTCGATGCGACTGCCGATCTTCGGGCCGTAGTCCTCGCGGTGATGGGCGTACGCCTCCTGATGAAAGGCTGCCGTCTCTGCCCAGACAACGTTGCCGATATCCTCTACGCTTCTCTCGAAGCTCTCCGGCAGCGTCACCTCTTCCACAATAGCCCCGGCGGCCGCCAGCTTCTGCACGGCGTCGTCGGTGTGGCGTTTCACTTCGTCCTCAGCTCGCTCGTAGAAAAAGTCCTTCAGCAGCCCGATGCGCGGCGGCGACTGTCGACGGTAGACCGCTGCGTGGTACTGCCCCACCGGCACATCGACAGAGCCCGGATCCTTGGGGTCGTAGCCCGCCAGGACGTCCAGCGTCAGAGCGGCGTCTTCTACCGTTCGCACCATGATGCCCACGGTGTCTGTGGAGAAGCTGACCGGCACAATGCCATAGGTGCTGATGCGGCCCAACGTGGGCTTCAGCCCAACGATGCCGTTGTACGCGGAGGGTCGGAGCGTGGAACCGACGGTCTGGGAGCCCGTGGCGATGGGGCACATGCCCGCTGCGATGGCTGCTCCGGAGCCACTGCTTGATCCGCCGGGGGTGTGTTCCAGGTTCCAGGGGTTGAACGTCGGTGACGGGTCGCCGTCCGCGAACTCCGTCGTCACGGTCTTGCCCAACACGATCGCGCCAGCCTGTCGGAAACTCGCCACGGACGTTGCGTCGTACTCCGGCACGAAGTCGGCGTACAGCGGCGAGCCTGCTGTGGTCTTGAGTCCGGCGGTGTAGAAGATGTCCTTCAAACCTACGGGTACCCCGTGAAGGGGGCCACGCGGACCCGACTTCTCAAGTTCTATCTCAGATGCCCTGGCCGTAGCCAGCGCTCCCTCGCTGTCGACAGTCACCCAGGTTTGCAGCATGGGCTCTAGTTCCTCGATGCGCCGCAGCAGGTCTTCCACCAGCGTCACCGGTGACAGGTCACCTGAACGTATGGCGGCAGCGGCCTGGGCTGCGGAGAGTTGGTGCGGCTTTAATCCGGTAGTCATTGGTTGCTCCTTGGCGGTATTCAACGGAGGCGCTATGCTACCATGTCGGTCGACTCAACGCAGCAACACTGTGGGAGGTCACGGCAATGGGCAGGATGTCTGAGCAGGAGATGCAGGCATTCCTCGACGAGCCTCGCGTCGGACACATGGTGACGCTGCAACCCGATGGTTCTCCACAGGCTGCACCCATCTGGTACGAGTACCGCGATGGCAAATTCCTGGTGTGGACGGACCGCTTCACCCGTCGATTCAAGAACATCTCCGGCGACCCACGCGTTACGATGTCCATCGCCTCAGATGACCAACCCTATCGGTACGTCACCGTGGAAGCCACCGTCACTATTAGAGAAACCGATATCGAGGCTACCGCCATCTCTATTGCCACGCGGTACAAAGGGCTCGAAAGTGGGACGGCCTTCGTTGAGGACTACCAAAAAGAGGGCGTGAGCGTGCTGCTCATACTAGCCCCAAGCAAGTTGGTTTCCTGGAAGGACGACTAAGACCGCTCGTAGATCTCAAAGTGGACTATGTGAGGGACCGGCCCGCTGGAACGCCCGGGGCATATGGATGCCGCCACAAGGCAGTTCATCTCCGCCTGCAGCTCCAGGTAATCGCCAGCAACGGCGTCAGGGTCTATGAAAATGGGCTTTCCGGCCTCGTTCAGCGCCGTGGTCATGAAGATGTTCAGGGGGTCATGCACGTCTTCGGGCTCTAGGCCGTACTTGGCTATTACGCCCGCGATGTTCTCCTGACAGCCGTTGGAGTCCGAGTTGTACGCCTCTTTGCGGACTCGCCAGTTACATCGACCGAACAGCAGGTCGTGGGAGATGGTTCCCTGGGGGTTGGCCTTGTGGGCCACGGTGTCGTCCGTGATGGTGAACATCGGGTTCAGGTACGGCGGGATGGAGGTGAGGGTGTGGCCCTTCGTCAGGTGTGCACCGTGGTTTGATCGCGTGACGGAGGAGCTGAAGCGTTCCTTCAGGTTGTCGCTGTTGAACACATCGAAATCGACGACCTGCGGCCCCTCTACCAGCACCACGCGTAGTACCTGGCCCTGCTTAACCTCAAAGGCGATGCCTGTGGTCGGCTGGGCTATGAGCGTCTCTTTGAGCACCAGTGCTGTTTCTGCCATATCGTCCTCCCGTAGCTATCACATGTGCTAGTATCCCTTGGGCACCGTGTCGGTCACATCCTACATGGTGTCTCCATGTTTCCCCAACCCCTTGAGTGACTGGACACGCTTTGCAAGAACCAGAACCAACAATCCAGGGTCGGATGAGTACGCACAGCGTCGGTGCTGTCCGTACCCTGTCGATTCCTGACTTTCGAGCCCTAAGCGCCTCAGCGATCGTTGGCGGGATAACGTTCCTGGGCGAGATGGTCGTCCTGGGCTGGCTGGTCCTAGAGCTTACCGACTCGACGCTCATGGTCGGTCTTGCAATCGGCCTGCGACAAGCCCCAAGCCTGATATTCGGCATCCCCTTCGGCGCTGTTGCCGATAGGTTTGACCGGAAGCTCCTGCTGGTAGCTACCGTGATAGCTCTGACCGTCACAACCCTTGCCACTGCCGCGTTACTACAACTTGATTGGCTGGACCTCTGGGTTCTTCTCCTCCTGAATCTATTGTTAGGCACCTGGTGGACAGGGGTGAGGACCCTGCGTCAGAGCATGACCTATGACATCGTCGGTGCCAGGGACATGGTCAGTGGTCTGTCCATCAACATTTTGGCCCAGCGACTCGGAGGGATAGCCGGTGCAGTCGGAATTGGGGCAGTGCTTGATGCCACAGACCCAGCTACGGCATATGGGGTGATTACGATTGCGCATGCGGCAACACTGCTCTTTGTCTTATTCATCAAGTCGAGAAAGAGGCTGGTCACATCCGCAAGCGAATCCGTTCTGAATAACCTGAAGGAGTTCGCCGTCGAGGTGAGGACAAACCCGTCGTTGGCATTGCTTGTGCTGTTGACCGGCGGGATTGAGATTCTTGGATTTTCTACCATGGCGTTGATGCCCAGCATTGCCCGTGACGTGTTGGGCCTTGGGGCGGACGGCCTTGGGCTCATTCAGTCGGTTGGAGCCGTAGGTGGCATGGGAGCTGTAGTCGTGCTGGCACTCGCTGGAGAAATCCGGCGCAGGGGTCTGGTGTTCCTGGTGACGCTGGTTGTCTTTGGTGCCGGACTGGTGTGGCTTGGCCAATCCAGTTCCCTTTTGATGGTGCTTGCAGCCATTGTGGTTGTGAACGCAACTATGGCGATCACAGACGTATTGTCCCAAGGGTTGATGCAGTCCGTGGTGCCCAACGAGCAGCGTGGTCGAGCCGCCGGGGCATGGCAGGTGGCAGTGGGCTTTGGCCCCTTCGGCAACCTTCAGACTGGCTACATTGCAGGATTCGCCGGCCTCTCCGTGGCTCTCACCCTCAACGGTGGATTGCTGTTCGGCCTGGCCGGCTTGAGCCTGATCTTCGCCAAGGGTCTCAGAAAGCTGTAGGTGAAGCCACTCTTGTCCCGTGTAGGGGGCATGGCTACACTTCCTCTATGGGACGTAGTGCGTGGGCGGCGAGTCTTGGTAAGCATGGTCTTACTTGCGATGGCATCGTGCGGCGGCCAGGAGACACAGGACGTTCAAGCTTTGCCCTCTGTGGTACCTACTCAGGCATCGATTCCTAGCCCCACGGCTGCTCCCGTACCGACCACCGCTCCGCTACCCACGGCCACCCGCGTACCAACGCCAGGACCCACTGCTTCGCCTGCACCAACACCAACGTCGATAGCGACTCTGATACCTACCTTGGCACCGCTGACACCGATGCGCACCGTTGCATCGCCAACCCCTACACGGGTCGTGGCGACTCCCATCTTCTTTGCTCCGATACCGACGCCGCTCCCGCCAAGCACGCCTGTGCCGCCTACCCCAAAGCTGGAGACCTGCAAGGACACCCACGAGACGCCGATCATCTCAGGGCCACCGGGGCCCAGCAGGCCCGGATCGTGACAGCGTGTTTCGCTCCCTTACTGTGCACCCCACAGACCCGGAAGTGGTTGTTCTAGGCACTGAGCGCAACGGCTTCGTCAGGAGCGATGACGGTGGCCAAACTTGGACACGGCTGCGTGCCGGGCTGCGGTCAGACTCCGGTGTGTATTCCGAGATTTGGGACATCGATATCTCGCCCAGCAACCCGGACATCATCATGGCTGCGACCCTCGACTCGCCAGGGCCGGTTCTTGGCACCGCACCTACCGTGCATGCGGGCATCTACAGGAGCGAGGACGGCGGTCAGAGTTGGAAGCAATTGAACTGCGGTTTCCAGACCACACGGGCCACGTCAGTGCGTTTTGACCCTGCGAACCCGGATGTGGCCGTTGCGGGTATGGAGGGTGGTGAGGCATCGTACACAGGGCCCTACGGCGGCTACTACAACGGCGGCATCTACCGAACAGAGGACGCCGGTGAATCATGGCAGTATATCCGGGTGGGTGAGAACGATGAGCAGAACGGCTATCTCGTGATGACCGTCGTTCCCACAAGCCCGCCCACGTTCATCACCTTCGGGAAGAATTTCGATGACCTCACCATCAACATCGGGTTTATCCGCAGCATAGACAGTGGCAAGACGTGGGAGTCCTTTGAGGATGAGCTTCGCTACAAACGCATCAGCAGCTTCACCGTCTCTCCGGACGGACAGACGATGTGCGCCAACGAGGACGGCACCTATTTCGGTTGGATATCCCGTGACGCGGGGGAGACGTGGTTTCGAAGTGCCATCGTTCAGGTCAACGGAGATATAGCGATATCGCCGATAGACTCGAACTTGGTCATCTTCGGTTCGCAGGGAGAGATACGACGCCCCACCAACGGGCTGGTAAATGTGAGTGTGGTGCTGACGGCTGATGTGAAGTTCCGCAAGATCGTGTTCGCGCCGTCCAGGCCCAGCACTTTGTACGCCGAGGCCGATGGCTATCTGTTGTATCGCAGCGACGATTCCGGTGCAACGTGGCGGTTCATGGCCAACGTTCGCCAAGACGTGCTGAACGTGCAGCCCTAGATAGGACTAGTCCTGCACCTATTTCCCTTGCGGCTATCGTCAGACGTACTGAACGTGCAGCCCTAGCGTGGCTCAGGCAGATTGAGCGGCGGATTCCTTCTGAAAGAACGCTTCAACCTCGTCCAGCCCCGTTGCAACAGAGGTGATTCGGATAGCCCCTGCAACCTCCGGGTACCCGGCATGCGTCACCATCTGTGGAAGCCTCTGCCGGAGTTGCGTGAGCGCCCAGGGTAGGCTGTCCTCAATCAGGATGGTGTCCAGGTTGTGCTCTTCGTCCATTGAATTTGGGTCGTAGTGGTAGTGGGGTCGCACCCGGAAGCAATCGAACCGGAGCAGTTGCACATCCTTGTCACCGACCTGCGTGTGCACTTCGATAGACGGCCCACCGTCGTTGCCGATGTCCCGTGTAGCTACCAAGAATGCCAGGTTGTCAGCCTCAATACGTTCCATCACGTCCTCCCCTGTGCCTGTTGTTCTGACTGGCACGTATGGTCTCACCATCACCAGGCAAAGTCGATGTGAGGTTTTTGGGAGCGCCGGCTTTGGGATCTGCGATATGTCAGAATTGGGTTCAGCCACACGTTGGCTGAGCACTACGGAACTTTGGTCCATGGCAGCGCGTTGGCTAGCTTCTCAAGTTGCTTCGGATGAATGTGTTGATAGCATCTACCTCAACCTCATCAAGAGTCTCTAACTCACCCGGAGCGGCCAGGGCTATCTTTGCGCTCATGCCTGGATAAGGCGCAAGAAAGACGCTAGGCAGGTAGCTGCTGACGATGTTCGTAAGCTGTTGGATCAGATCCGGACCGCAGGTGTAATCCTGACAGTTGTACTGAACAAGGACTCCCGGAGGATTCCCATCCCCAATGTGCTCCATCACATGCTCTTAATCGGCCTGGGGATTGGCACCGTATTGATCTGCTGGGTGGGGAGGGACTCCGAGTGGTTGGGGCCGTACCCCGTTGGAGGAAGGATGTCCTGTGAACCTGAAAAGAACACCACACCAACCACGACGACCGCTAAAACGGCCCCACCAGCACCTATCTTGATCAGGAGTGCGCGGAGGTTGCCTGCAAGCGCCTTCTTTGATTGATTGTCACGACGGGATCTTGCTGTTTGCCTTCGCTCGTACCGAGCCTTGCGATCGCTCATATCTATTTCACCTCAGTGGAGTGCACTCATTGAACTCAAAGAAACGCCCTATATCCACTCTATTTACGGAATAGTGAAGTGTTGGGTTCTGCATCCCTGGACATCCATCAGACCATGACCGTTCCCGCCACTCTGAACCTGCTTATTTGGAGCCCCGATCATCCTGAATGAGTATTGTAACAACGTCCGAAAGACGGAAAGGGTGACCACCAGTAGCATTGGTCGGGGGCTCTTTCTCACCGCATTTTCGATTGTGGTTTTTTTCACCCCTCTATGCTATATTTTGCCTAGCAAGAAAGTGGTGATTTGGGCATGTTAGACGACTACTATCGCCAATACGGGCTGGTGCTCATGCTCACGGGTGCCGCTATCGTGGTTCCTTTGAGCATGTTAATGATGTCTCGCATGGCCCAGATGTTCCATATTCGCCCTCACAAGCCAAGCCCCGTGAAGTCTGACATCTATGAGTGCGGAATGGAGACCATCGGCGGGCGTTGGGTGCAGTTCAACTTCCGCTACTACCTGTTCGCGCTCCTCTTCCTCGTTTTCGATGTAACGGCTATCTTCATCTATCCATGGGCCATCAAACTGCGAGAGCTTGGCGACGATGCATTGTTCACCATGATGGCCTTCATAGGAATTCTGGCAGTCGGTTGGGCCTACGCATGGCGGAAGGGTGCGTTCGAGTGGAAATAGGAAAGATCGGCGACGGTAGCCTGCTACGAGACACCACCTGGGAGATGGATCGGGCAGAAGGTCTGACCATCGGTTCCATGAAGTCGTCCCACACGGAGCAGTACCCGGATCCGCTCATAGAGGTGCCGGACGACCTTCAGCGCAATGTGATGGTAACCGCCCTGGATGAACTCCTGAATTGGAGTCGCAAATCAACGGTCTGGCCCCTCAGCTTCGGACTGGCCTGCTGCGCCTTCGAGATGATGGCCAGCGCTATGTCACGATGGGACATCGCACGGTTCGGCATGGAAGTCTTCCGCGCCACACCTCGCCAAGCAGACCTGATGATCGTGGCTGGCACTGTGACCTGGAAGATGGCCCCGGCCATTGAGCGTATCTACGAGCAGATGGCGGAGCCCAAGTGGGTCATCTCCATGGGCGCCTGCGCAACCAGCGGCGGCCCCTATTACGAGTCATACAGCGTGGTGCCCGGCGTGAACAGGATCATCCCCGTAGATGTGTACGTGCCCGGATGCCCACCCCGACCGGACGCCTTGCTCTACGGAGTGATGCAGCTCCACGAGAAGATCAAGCAGTACAGCTTGGCCAACCGCCCTGCGGGGTCCTGATGACGACGCAACTCCGGGGCGAAGCAGTGGGCCAGCGACTTCAGGCCACGTTTCCCGATGCTGTGACCTCCTGGGACGATGACGTGGTTCGTGTCAAGCCGGACTCCATCGTCGAAATCTGTCAATTCTTGAAGGACACCCCGGACCTCGACATGGATTTCTTGTCGTCGATAACCGGCGTCGACTACGTGGAGTCGTTCGAGGTCGTGTACCACCTGATATCGCTGACCCACAACCACAGCGTGGTGCTGAAGACGACGCTCTATGGCAGAGACGATGTGGAGCTACCCTCGGTGATGGTCGTGTGGAAGGGTGCAGACCTGCAGGAGCGTGAGGTCTGGGATCTCATGGGCATCGTCTTCAGGGGCCACCCCAACATGAAACGGATACTGACGTGGGAGGGCTTTCCCGGCCACCCACTCCGCAAAGACCATCTCGGCGGCTAGCCAGGGTTCGCCTTGGACCCACTCTAGAGTTGGTTAGTAACAAAGGCCAAACGAATGTTGATTCAGCTGGATAAGCGATAGGTAGCGGAGGTACTCGTGGCTCTGCCAACAGAGTCCATAACTATCAACCTGGGGCCGCAGCACCCTAGCACGCACGGGGTGTTTCGACTTCGTGTGACACTTGACGGCGAGGTCATCCAGGACGTTGAGCCGATCTTCGGCTACCTGCACCGGGGCACGGAGAAGCTGGCCGAAGAGCGCTCCTACACCCAGATCGTCACCCTCACTGACCGCCTCGACTACACATCGTCCATGATCAACAACCAGGCCTACGTCATGGCCACGGAAAAGCTGGCTGGCCTGGAAGTCCCTGAGCGCGCTCAGTACCTCCGAGTGCTGACATCGGAGCTGCAGCGGGTCGCCAGTCACCTCATGGGCATCGGGTTCTTCCTGCAGGACCTGGGCGCTATGGGGACGCCGCTCATGTATTGCTTCCGTGAGCGAGAGCGCATCCTGGACCTCTTTGAGATGGTATGCGGCGCTCGAGTAACCGTCAGCTATATGAGGCCCGGCGGAGTGACCCAGGACCCGCCACCGGAGTTCTGGCCCGCTCTGCGTACGTTGCTGTCCGACTTCCCCCACTACATCGGTGAACTTGAGCGACTGATCTCGGAGAACGAGATCGTTTTGGCGCGCACCAAGGGTGTCGGTCTGCTCTCACGTGAACTAGCTATCGACAGCTCCATCAGTGGCCCCAACCTCCGGGCGTCTGGCGTTGCCTGGGACCTGCGCAAAGCAGACCCCTATGACGTATATGACCGGATGGACTTCGATATCCCTGTAGGCTCCAACGGCGATAGCTATGACCGCTTCCTGGTGCGGGTGATGGAGATATACCAGAGCCTCAAGATCGTTGAGCAGTGTTTCAAGGAGATACCGAACGGACCTGTGCGTACTGACGTCCCGTTCTTCTTTCGACCGCCTGTGGGAGATGCCTACGCCCATGTGGAAGCGTCCAAGGGCGAGCTTGGGTTCTACCTGGTGAGTGACGGAAGTATCGCCCCGTACCGATGCAAGATACGAGCGCCTTCCTTCATCAACCTGACGGCTTTGACGGACATGCTGCTGGGCTGGAAGGTGGCCGACCTTATGGTCATCTTCGGGAGCCTTGACGTGAATATGGGGGAGGTCGACCGCTAACAAGGGATTAGCTCTTGACCTAAGCTACGTGCCTAATTCGTTTGGGGAGACCAGTCCCGATGAATCGGGACTGGTAAAGAGTCCGGGGAATGTGTCCCCAGGTAATATGTGCCCCCAGTTAAAAAAGTCGGAAGAGAGTAAATGGAATCTTCGTTCGATAAGAACGCGTTGTTCGCCAACCTCAACGATATCTATCTGGACTTGTTGCCAGAGAGCTTGAGTTGGCTGGCGTACTTCGGCACGGGCTTCACCATTGTGATCATCCTGGTGAACGCCGTGTTGATGCTGACTGCGTTTGGAACTTACATGGAACGTCGGGTGCTGGGTCGGTTCCAGACTCGGCTGGGACCCAACCGTGTCGGCCCCTTCGGCCTGCTACAACCCCTGGCCGACCTGCTCAAGCTCATAACGAAGGAAGACCTACGACCCGATTCAGCAGATAGACTGACGTTCTTCCTCGCCCCGGTGCTCATGGTCACATCGATGTTGGTGGTAGTAGCTGTAGTGCCCTTTGGGAAGGATTCGTTCCTGGCTGACCTGAACATCGGCGTGCTCTTCCTTGTGGGTATTCCGACCATCGCCACGGTGGCCATGTTCCTTGGTGGCTGGGGCTCCGGCAACCGGTTTGCGCTGCTTGGCGCTGCCCGAGCCGTGGCCATGCTCATTAGCTATGAAGTCCCGATGATCGTCTCACTGGCCGGGATACTGATCCTGGCGGGAAGCATGTCTCTGGTGGACGTAGTTGAGGCTCAGAGTCTTCCCTTCATCCTGCTCCAACCCCTTGGCTTTTTCGTGTTCATCGTAGCGGCGTCGGCAGAAATGAATCGCTCGCCCTTCGACCTGATGGAAGCGGAGTCGGAGTTGACTGCGGGATTCCACACGGAGTTCAGCGGAATGCGCTTCGGGCTGTTGCAACTTGCCGAGTTCGGAGAGGTTGTCGTCACATCTGCTATCCTGGCCACGCTCTTCCTCCGGGGCTGGGAGAACCCCTTCATCCCTGCTGATTGGCAGCAAGTGCTACCGCCACAGGTCTGGCTCATCGGGAAGATATTGTTCTTCATGCTCATCTTCACGTGGATACGGGCTACGCTCCCGCGGATGCGGATCGACCAGGTGATGGCTTTCGCGTGGAAGGTGCTTCTCCCTCTGGCCCTCATCAACATGTTCGTTACGGCAGTATTGGTAGTGGCCTGGCCCGATCCCACATACACTCAGCTGTGGATCATGGTGGGGGTAAACTGGGCTGTGGCCGCCGGGTGCCTCATTGGGTTCAGCCTGGCATTGGATAAGCATAGGGTGAACCCCACTGATTCTGTGAAGCTCATGCAGATACCTACGGAGGTGTCCTGATGCCTTATGGACTGGGTATAGCCAAAGGGATGCTGGTCACGTTGCGCAACCTGGCTCGCAAGCCTGTGACGGTGCAGTACCCGGAGCAACGTGTCTCGCAGCACCCCCGTTTCCGTGGTGAGGACTTTGTCTGGTACGAGGAGCGGTGCACCGGCTGTGCCAGCTGTGCCAAGTTCTGTCCGCAGGGCATCATCAAGATCGTTACTGCCCCCAGCGGCGAGCAGACCCAGGAAGGCGAGACATACAAGGTGGAGACCTTTGACATCGAGATAGCTCGATGCATGTTCTGCGGCCTGTGCGTGGAGGCGTGTCCCTATGATGCGCTGCACATGGGCACCGGCTTCGAGCGTGCGATGCCTCGCCAGTCTGATCTTGTCATCACTGTCGAAGAGTTGAGGGCTTCGGCCAAGCGACCAAGCACATGGTTCAGGCCCCAGTTTCAAGAGC